>JAFVOV010000056.1 GCA_017505675.1 Clostridia bacterium | reverse complement strand
CGGAATGTAAAAATATTTACGATAGTGATTTATCGCTTGTTAAAGGTCAAAGCGTAGCAAAACGCGCGCTAGAAGTTGCAGTATCCGGCGGGCATAATTTGCTTTTTGTGGGCGCGCCGGGGACTGGTAAAACAATGCTTGCAAAGTGCATACCTACCATTATGCCGGATATGACTTTTTCCGAAGCACTTGAAACTACTAAAATTCACTCGGTTGCAGGCGTGCTTAAAGATTCCGACGGTATAATTTATACCCGTCCGTTTAGAAGTCCGCACCACACGGCAACCACCGTTTCGCTAACGGGCGGTGGCTCTCACGTTCGTCCGGGTGAAATTAGCCTTGCGCATAACGGAGTGTTGTTCCTTGATGAAATGCCAGAATATTCACGCGCGTCGCTTGAAGCGCTCCGTCAACCTTTAGAAGACGGTTGTATAACGGTTACCCGCGCAATGGGTAGTATAAATTATCCTGCAAACTTTATGCTTTGCGGTAGTATGAATCCTTGCCCTTGTGGTAATTACGGTTCTAGCGAAAGGGTTTGCACCTGTTCGCCCGCGCAAATAGCAAAATATAAAGCAAAACTTTCAGGTCCGCTACTTGATAGAATTGATATTCAGGTGGAAGTTGACGAAGTTAAATATGCTGAACTTACCGATAATTCGAAAGCGGAAACTTCTGAAACGGTTAGAGAGCGCGTAAATAGAACAAGGCAAATTCAAAAAGAACGCTTTATTGACGACGGGATACTTACCAACAGCGATATGGGCGCAAAACATCTTGAAAAATATTGCAAACTCTCTAACGAATGTGAACTTATACTTAAAAACGCTTATGAAAGTTTGCATCTTTCCCCAAGAGCAAGGGGCAGAATAATTAAAGTTGCAAGAACTATTGCGGATATGGCGGTTAGTGAAAACATTTGCCCCGAACATATATTAGAAGCAATAAGTTACAGGCACTCTTAATGGTTAAGTATAATCAAGAAGAACTTTGCTTAATCTGGCTTGATAGTTTTTTAGGGTTAGAATATAAGCATAAGTTTGAATTATTTAACAAAATAAGTGGTAAAAGCGCTCTAAAAGCCGTTTTACTTTCCCTTAAAGAGTATATAATAAACGCGATAGGGGAGAATGAATTTAACACCGTTATAAATTCTGCAAACAGAGATTATTTTAGCGGGGTTATAAAAAGGTTAAACGATAAATCGGTTATAGCAGTAACGCTTAAATCGGAAAATTATCCTGAAAATTTAAAAGTCATCCCACATCCGCCGTTAGTGCTTTACGCGAAAGGCAACTTAAATCTCTTAAAAGAAAAAAGTTTTGCAGTTGTTGGTAGCAGAAAAAGTTTACCGCTTTCAATTAAACTTGCGGAAAATTATTCTGAAGAATTATTAAGAGCAAATTTTACCCTTGTAACGGGCATTGCCGAAGGCGTTGACTGCGCGGTGCTTAAAACGGCAGTTGAAAAGAAAGGCAAGGTGATTTCAGTTATCGCCGGCGGATTTGATAACGTTTATCCGAAAAGTAATTTAGATTTACTGAATAAAGTAGTGGAGAGTGGCTCGCTTGCAATTAGTGAATATCCACCCGAAACTACGCCAAGACCTTATCACTTCCCCGTGCGTAATAGAATTATCGCGGCGCTCGGCGTTGGCGCGCTTATCGTAAGCGGTGCGAAAAAGAGCGGAACTTTATATACCGCAGAATACGCTGAAGAATACGGTAAAGACCTTTTTGCTATTCCATATAGCGCAGGTATAGAATCGGGCGCAGGTTGTAACGACTTAATTAAGCGTGGTGCAATGCTTACCGATACGCCTAAAGATATTTTGGAATTTTACGGTGAGTATAGTGAAAAGCCGAAAATTGAACTTACCGAACGGGAAAGAGAAGTTATTTCCGCATTAAAAGACGGAGAGCAACATATAGAAAAATTAAGTGGCGCGTTAAATTTGCGCGCGTTTGAATTAACGCCTACGCTATCAATTCTTGAAATAAAAGGGTTGGTGGTAAAGAGCGGAAACGTTTACGGACTTACCGCAAACGGAATGGAGGAATAAATGCAGTTAATTATAGTAGAATCACCCCACAAAGCCAAAACTATTGAGAAATTTTTAAAGGGCGATTATAAAGTTGACGCATCAAAAGGGCATATAAGGGATTTGCCGGTAAATTATATGAGCGTAAGTATCGCTAATAATTTTGAACCGCACTACGTTATTGCCCCCGAAAAAAAGCAAGATATAAAAAGATTAGAAACTTCAGCAAAAAAAGCAGATAAAATTTATCTCGCAACCGACCCGGATAGAGAAGGTGAAGCAATATCTTGGCATTTAGCAGAAGTTTTAGGGCTTGACGAAAATTCGCTTAACCGCATTGAGTTTAACGAAATTTCAGAAAAAGCGGTAAAAAAGGCGCTTGAAAATCCTAGAAAAATTGATAAGAATTTAGTTGACGCGCAACAAGCGCGTAGGGTGTTAGACCGTATAGTTGGTTATAGCATTTCACCTGCGGCAAGTTGTCGCCTTAACGATAATTTATCAGCAGGGCGCGTTCAGTCCGTTGCGCTTAAAATGGTTGTTGATAGAGAGCGTGAAATTTTGGCTTTTAAACCGCAAGAATATTGGAATTTAAAAGCAGACGTTCAGCCGGAAAATAAGTCTAACTTTAAAGTTTTGCTCGTAGAAAAGGCAGGCAAAAAATATAAACCGTCAAGCGCTGACGAAGCGGCAATGGTTGAAGAAGAATTAAACCGCGCAAGGTTTTACGTTAAAAGTATTAAGCGCGCGGTTATGAAAACTCACGCGCCTGCGCCCTTTATCACTTCAACGCTTCAACAAGACGGCTCAATAAAGTTAAATCTTACAGCACCACAAGTTATGCAGGTTGCGCAAAGGTTATACGAAGGCGTTGAAACTCCGCGTGGGAACGTGGCGCTTATTACCTATATGAGAACGGACTCCGTAAGGGTATCTTTAGAAGCGCAAAGGAGCGCGTTAGATTATATAAAAGAAAACTACGGCGCGGATTACGTTCCGTCAAAACCCAACGTTTACCGTTCTAAAAAGGACGCGCAAGACGCGCACGAAGCAATTCGCCCGATAGATATCAATAGAACGCCTGAAAGCGTTAAAGATATTTTAGATAAAAACCAGTATAAACTTTATAAGTTAATTTACGATAGGTTTATCGCGTCGCAAATGGCTGAAGCAAAATACGATAGCGTTGCCGTAGAAGTCGGCGCAAACGATTACGTGTTTAAAACTAGCGGTAAAACTTTGTTGTTTAAAGGGTATACCGTCGTTTACGACGATACTAAAAAGGAAGAAGACGAAGACAGCAGAAACGCGCTTTTGCCTGCGCTTACCGAAGGCGAAACGCTAAAACTCAATAAATTATTTAAAGAACAAAAATTTACAAAACCGCCCACGCGCTATACCGAAGCAACGCTTATTAAGCACATGGAAGATAAGGGGATAGGTAGACCGTCCACTTACGCTACTATTATGGCAAAACTTTCAGATAAAAAGCGTGAATACGTTAAAAAAGATAAAAAATATTTAGTTCCTAATCCCGTAAGTTACGACCTTATTGACTTTTTGGTTAAATATTTTCCAGACATTATGGATATATCGTTTACGGCAAAGATGGAAGACGACCTTGACGATATAGGTGAAGGCGGTAAAGACTGGCATAAACTTATAGCAGATTTTTATAAGCCGTTTGAAGAACAACTCCGCAACTCTAAAATTACGGAAGTTCTTTGTGAAAAATGTGGCGCGCCTATGATAATTAACAGCGGTAAATACGGCAATTATTACGCTTGCTCAAATCACCCTAACTGTCAAAACATTAAGGCGGTAAACGAAAAGGTTGCAATCCCCACCGATAAAATTTGTACTAAATGTGGCGGGGTTATGGTAGAAAGGGAAGGCAAGTTCGGAAAATTCCTCGCCTGCTCAAATTTCCCAAGATGCACCAACACCGTAAGTTTAGCGGAAACGGTTGGCGTTTGCCCAACTTGCGGAAAGCCTACTAGAAAGATGGTTAGTAAAAAGGGAACGCTATATTACAGTTGTTCAGATTTCCCCACTTGTAAGTTTATGAGTTGGGATGTTCCAACGGGTGAAAAATGCCCCGAATGTGGCTCTTATTTAATTAGTGTTGACGGAAAGGTAAAATGTTCGTCTAAAAAGTGTAAGTACGAGAAAAATGCAAAAGGTTAAAGTAATCGGTGGCGGGCTTGCCGGTAGTGAAGCGGCGTTCTATTTGGCTACGCACGGCGTAAAAGTTGAACTTATAGATATTAAACCGCTTAAAAAAACGCCCGCGCATTTAAGCGATAAATATGCGGAATTAGTTTGTTCTAATTCATTAAAAAGTAACGATATTTTCGGTAACGCGGCAGGGTTACTTAAAGAAGAAATGCGCCGACTAGGTTCTTTAGTGGTTGAAGCGGCGGATAAAAGCAGAGTTCCTGCGGGCAACGCGCTTGCCGTTGATAGAGAAAAGTTTTCAGATTATATTACTGAAAAATTAAAAACGCATCCTAATATTACGCATATAAGCGAAGAAGTTACAAGCATAAACGATAACGATTATACCATTGTTGCAAGCGGGCCTTTGACAACGGAAAAGTTATCGGAAAACTTGAAAAATTTGGTTGGTGGCGGACTGTATTTTTATGACGCTTCCGCGCCGATAGTCGATTTTGAAAGTATAGATATGGAAAACGCCTTTTTCGGTGATAGGTACGATAAAGGCAACGGCGACCATATTAACTGCCCTATGAATAAAGAGCAGTATACCGAATTTATCGAAGCGTTAAAAACCGCCGAACGCGCAAAACTGCACGATTTTGAAACGGCATCTGTTTTTGAAGGTTGTATGCCTGTTGAAATAATGGCGGCTCGCGGTCAAGATACCTTGCGTTTTGGACCGCTTAAACCCGTAGGGCTTACAGACCCGAAAACGGGCAGATGGGCTTACGCGTGTTTGCAACTTCGTAAAGAAGACCAAAGCGGCAGTATGTATAATATGGTGGGTTTTCAAACTAATCTTACTTGGGGCGAGCAAAAAAGGGTGTTCTCAATTATACCTGCGCTTAAAAATGCAGAGTATTTAAGATACGGCGTTATGCACCGCAACACTTTTATAAATTCGCCAAAGGTATTAAACCCCGATTATTCACTTAAAAGCAACGGCAAAATATATTTTGCCGGGCAGATAACGGGGGTTGAAGGTTACGTTGAAAGCGCGGCAAGCGGTCTTATGGCTGCAATATATTTAGAAAGAAAATTAAAAGACGGTAAAAGCGTTACTGTATCCGACCAAACGGTGCTTGGCGCTTTGGCAAAATATATAACGACTGAAAATAAGGACTTTGAGCCTATGAACGCTAACTTTGGCATACTCCCACCGTTAAATCAAGTAATCAGGGATAAGGCTGAAAGAAAACGCGCTATGGCTGAAAGAAGTTTATTAGCGGTTGAAGAGTTCAAAAAGGAGATAGACTATGATAGAATTTAGGGGTACTACCATTTGCGCTGTTAAAAAGGATGGCAAAACTGCAATCGCGGGTGACGGACAAGTTACTATGTCCGAATCGGTGGTTTTTAAAAGCAACGCCGTTAAAGTAAGGCGTATTTATAACGGACAGGTTATTTTAGGGTTTGCCGGCTCTGTTTCAGACGCGTTCAGTTTGTCTGAAAGATTTGAAGAGATGCTTAACAAATATTCTGGTAACCTTATGAGAAGCGCGGTTGAACTTGCTGAACTTTGGAGAAGTGATAAAGCAAGAAAACTTGAAGCAATGATGATTACCGCTGATAAAGATTGCTTATTAGTAATTTCCGGTACGGGCGAAGTTATTGAACCCGACGGCGGTGTTTGCGCAATAGGTAGCGGTGGTAATTACGCGCTTGCAGCGGCGCGCGCTCTCCGTCAAGAAACGGATTATTCCGCTGAAGAAATAGTTAAAAAATCACTCAAAATTGCAAGTGAAATTTGCGTGTTCACTAACGACCACATCACTTGCGAAGTAATAGGGGGTTAATATGAATTTAAGTCCTAAACAAATAGTAGCGGAACTTGATAAATATATTATCGGTCAACACGGCGCTAAAAAGGCGGTTGCTATCGCGCTCCGTAACCGTTATAGAAGAAGTAGGCTTACTCCTACCGAAATGGAAGAAATTACGCCAAAGAACATTATAATGAAAGGGCCAACTGGCGTTGGTAAAACGGAAATTGCAAGAAGGCTTGCAAAACTCGTAGGCGCGCCGTTCGTAAAGGTTGAAGCAACCAAGTATACTGAAGTTGGTTACGTTGGGCGTGACGTTGAGTCTATGATACGCGATTTAGTTGAATGCGCGGTTAGGTTAGTAAAAGAAGAACGCTTTAATAAAGTTACTGAAAAAGCAGGCGCTGCAGTTGACGTAAAACTTTCTAAAATAATAGCAGAAGTTCGCCGTTTAGATAGGGGCGAAACTCCGCAAGATATTTTTGAAAAGAATATTTTAGAAGGTCTTAAAAAAGGTTATTACGATAACGAAGTTATTGAAGTTGAAATTGCAGATAAGCCAAAGTCAATGGAATTAATCCCCGGTGGTGCGGAAATAAGCATAGGTAGCATTTTCGGTGATATGATGCCTAAAAAACGCAAGAAACGTAAACTTACCGTAAAAGAAGCAAGAAAACTTCTTTTAGAAGAAGAAGCGGATAAACTTATTGATAAAGATTCGGTTAATGAAGAAGCAATTCGCCGTGCGGAAAACGAAGGTATAATTTTTATTGACGAAATTGATAAAATCGCTGCGAAAGGTAACAAGGGCGGCGGACAAGACGTTTCAAGAGAAGGCGTTCAAAGGGATATTCTTCCTATCGTTGAAGGCTCTACCGTTATGACTAAATACGGCGCTATTAAAACCGATTACGTTTTATTTATTGCGGCAGGCGCTTTCCACGTTTCAAAGGTTAGTGACCTAATACCAGAACTTCAAGGGCGTTTCCCGATTTTGGTTGAATTAAATAGTTTAACCAAACAAGATTTTATAGATATTTTAACAACGCCAAGAAACGCTATAACTCTTCAATACGCAACGCTTTTAAAGGTTGATGGCGTAGAATTGAAGTTTACTGACGACGCTATATCTGAAATTGCGGCTATGGCTGAAGATATGAACACCACCAGCGAAGATATCGGTGCAAGAAGACTTCATACCGTTATGGAAAACCTTATTGAAGACATATCTTTTGAAGCGGACGGAACGGGCAAGGAAATAATTATTGATAAAGCGTACGTCATTGAAAAACTCGGTGGCGAAAAGAAGAGCAAAGATTTAAAGAAATATATACTATAAAGGAAATTAAAATGATAACAGTACCAAAAGGCACTAAAGACGTTTTGCCCGTAGACAGTTATAAATGGCAATACGTTGAGCGCGCCGCTCGTGAAACCGCAAAGGTTTTCGGCGCATCTGAAATAAGAACGCCTACTTTTGAACATACTGAAGTGTTCTTACGTGGCGTAGGCGAAACGACAGACATTGTTAATAAAGAGATGTATACCTTTTTAGATAAAGGTGGCAGAAGTATTACCTTAAAGCCGGAAGGCACGGCAGGCGTAGCAAGGGCTTTCGTTGAAAACGGTATGAGTTCACTTGCGCTCCCGCAAAAACTTTTCTATATTACTCAATGCTTCCGTTACGAACGCCCACAGGCAGGAAGACTTCGTGAATTCCATCAATTCGGCGTGGAATTTTTAGGCGCAAGCGACGCTAATATTGACGCGGAAACTATTTTGCTTGCAAAAACCTTTCTTGATAAAGTAGGGATTAAAAACGTAACGTTATACTTAAACAGTATCGGTTGCAAAAATTGCAGGCAAAAATACGAACAAGCGTTAAAAGAATATTTAAGCGATAATATCGACAAGATGTGTCCGTTATGTAAGGAAAGATTAGAAAAAAATCCTTTGAGAGTTTTGGACTGCAAAAACCAAGACTGTAAGCAAATAACCAAAGACGCGCCAAAGATTTTAGATTATATTTGCGACGATTGTAAT
>JAFVOV010000055.1 GCA_017505675.1 Clostridia bacterium | reverse complement strand
ATCGCTGCTGAAAATTTAACTTCTGCTTTAGGCGATACTAAAATTGCTCAATAAATCCAATGATTAAAAAAATTACAGCCCCTAATTTTAGGGGCTGTCTTTATTTTGTTTTGTTATTAGTGTGTTACGGTTGCGTCGGTTAGTTTATATACTAACGCGCCGAGCCTATTAAATGAACTCATTTCCGATAAAGATTCCGCGTATTCAACGGGCAATGCGTTGTAATAGGGGAAATCATCACTCTTTGCTTTTTGAACTATTACGTTTTGTTCTGTGCCTACGTTACTTGTTCCGCCGATTACAAAAGTCATATTTTTAGCGGTCATTTTAAGGTTTTCATAAGGCGTGCCGTTATAGGTAAAGGTGTTTGTAAATGCGTAAGTTAGTTCGTCTTGGTTGGTTATAGTTAAACTTTTTGGTGCGCCGTACGTTGGTGAAACGGTCGGCAAATTGTAAGTTTTTTCTACGTCAAGGTTAATGTTTCTTATTGCAAATATAAGTTGAACGTTATCTATTGCTTGCTTTAAGGTATAGTCTGATGAAGTTTGTTCTTCAAACGGGGTAAGCAAAGTTTGGTCTAGATTATAAATATCAATATCCGCAACGTTTTCACCGTTATAAACGAGTTTGTTAGTTATAATTTCATCTTCGTAATACTTGGTTTCGTAAAGGTAAAGTTTTTGCAGAGCAGATAAAACTTTTTCACTAGTGTTTACTGCAAGCATTGTGTTTTTACTTACTACCTTTGAATAAACCGGCGCAAACGCTTGACCTGCTGAATAAAAATAAACTTCACTAATTATTCCGTCTTGATATTCTTTATCGTTTACCGTAACTTTTAAGTTAAGTTCAGTTCTAATATAATGCTTATCGCCTTCAAAACTAATATCCGTATCTATAAATTCAGGGAAACTAACGATATCGCCTTTAAATATTGACGTGTACGTTCCGTTATAGTCAAGGGTAAATAGGTCTGCTATAGTTTCATCAAGTTTTAAGGACGCGTTGTAGTTCTTGTTGTAAGAAACGGTATAGTTTAGCGTTTCAAGGTAAGAACTCTCAAGATTAGCGGCGTTTTCCGCCGTGCCTGCAAAGTTCGTGCTAAATGATAATGGTGAAGTATTCGCGCAACTGCACCCGCTTAAAACTATGGCGCAAGTCAAAACGAATGAACAAATAGTAATTATAAATTTTCTCATTACGTTCTCCGTTATTTAATTTTCTATACAATAATACCATAAAATAAAAAAATTGTAAAACCTTACGCTAAAAAACTTTAAAAGTTCTTAAAATATGTTACAATATAATTATGGTTAATTTAATTACTACCGATTCTTATTTTAATATTTTCCCTATTCTATTAAATAATCTTAAAGAAAAAGGGTTGGGACTATCCGGCAGAAACGTTATTTTTTGCGAAGAAAAAGTTTCGCTTATGGTTGAACGTTTAATTTGTTATGAAACGGGTGGCAGTTTTAATACCGACGTATATTCGTTCGGTAACTTTTTGCGTTTAAAAAAACAATTTACGAACCTACTTTCTAAAGAAGGTTCTGCTATGGCTGTAAAAAGAATTTTAGCCACGCTTTCATTAAGGTCGTTTAAAAGTAATAAAGTAAATCTTGCGGCAACTCTTTACGAACTTATAATGCAGTTAAAAAGCGCAAAGATAACCCCTGAAGAAGTATCTTTTGCAAGTGAAAAAGCGTCGGGAGTATTAAAAGATAAACTGATTGATATTTCCACCGTGTATTCCAGCTATGAAAAGTTCGTGGCGGATAATGGTTTTGAAGACCAAAGTTCAGCGCTATCGTATTTACCTGAAATTATTAAAAATAGTGATGAAATAGGTCGCGCAAACGTTTTTATAGTTGGGTTTACGTCTTTTACGGCGCAAGCGCGCGAAGTTATTAAAGAACTTATTGAAAAGGCGGCGTCAGTTACTGCAATTTTAACCGCGGGGGATAATCCGCTGGTATTTTTAAATGAAACATCAAATTTTATAAAAACTCATTGTAGCGCGTGTGGGGTTACCGTTTTAGAAAAAAGAATTGATAGTGATTATACCGCTGAAGGTAAAATTATATTAGATAATATTTTTAACCCCGCCGTAAATAAAAATTCCGTTTTAAAATTAAAAGAACCTAAAGTATATTTTAACGCTGCGGAAAACTCTTATCAAGAAGTTCAGCGCATTGCGGAAATTATAAAGGGTGCGGTAATTAACGGAGAATGCCGTTACCGTGATATAACGTTGGCGCTTCCCGATATAAGTTCTTACGGGGAAATAATTAAATCGGTGTTTAGCACGCTTTCCGTGCCGTATTTTATAGACGAGCGCAAAAAACCGCTTAACCACCCGTTAATTACGCTTATTAAAGCGTATACGGAATGTTTTAAGAAATTTTTTGAGCGCAAAGCGGTAATTGCTTTTATTAAAAATCCGCTTGTCTGTAGCAATAAAACCCTTGCTGATAAATTTGAAAATTACGTTATAAAATATAACGTAAATTACGGTAGGTTTAAAGAAAAATTTAACTTTGAAGATAGCGAAAGTGATTTAGTTGCGTTAAACTCTTTAAGGGAAACTCTTATTGCGGTTTGTAAAAACTTTGACGTTAAAGGTATGCTATCATCTTTAAACGTTAAAGAAAAGTTGGACGCGTTTACTTTAGAACTTGACGGCTTAAATAGGAAAGAAGACGCTGCGGTCAATTCGCAAATTTTTGATGCGGTAACAAACGTTTTAAACGAAATGGATTTAATGCTTAATCTTAATACTTTAAGCGTAACTGATTTTAAGGCGGTGTTTAATATCGGCGTTTCTGCGTTAGAACTTTCTATTATTCCGCAGTATAACGACGCCGTGTTTATCGGCGGATATAAAGAGTGCGCTTTGGCTAAAGCAAAATATCTTTTCGCACCGGCGCTAACGGCGGACGTCCCTGCGGTACAGGCAGATATTGCTCTTTTAACAGATAGCGATATTGACGCGTTAGAGAATATGAAACTTTTATTAGAGCCTAAAATTAGGGTGGTAAATCACAGGGCGCGTGAAAGCACGGCGCTTGCGCTTTCCGCTTTTTCAGAAAGGCTTTATTTAAGTTATCCTATATCGGGCGTAGATGGAAAGAAACTAATTAAAAGTGAAATTTTAACAGAAATTAGTGGCGCGCTATCTTTAGCGCCGTTCCCTAAAGCGCAAGATTATTTAACGCTTAATCAAGGCGCAAATTCGTTTGCTAAAACTTGCGGTGAAATTATTGAGCGCGAAGCGGAAGATTTTACTATAGCGTCTTCATTTTATCAAGCGGTTGCAGAACTTGGCGATAAAGATTTAGCGGACGATATTTTAAAGCGCGCCAACAAAGAATTTAAAATTAAACTTGACGGCGATATTGAAGTTTCTTTATCAGAAGTTACTTCGCCCACCGCTATTGAAGATTATTTTAAATGCCCTTATCGCGCGTTTTTATCGCACTCAATAAAACTTAACGCTAGGGAAGAAGGCGCGGTAAACGTTTTATCGGTTGGAAATCTTATGCACGAAATTTTTAAGTTGTACGTGCTTAAAATTGATGAAATTACCGATAAAGAAAGTTCTGATAAGGTGTTTAACGAAATCGCTGTATCCGTTTTAGAGCGTGAAGAATATAAAAAATATCTTTTAGACCCTATAAGCACGGCAACGGTTAAAAGGGTGCTTTTAGAATGTAACAAATATTGCTTTAACACTTATAAATCTTTAAAAAATTCACAATTTACCCAAGTTAAAACGGAAGTTCCTTTTGGGGATGGTAAAGAATACCCTGCAATACCGTTACTTAACGGAAAGGTTAAAATAAAAGGTAAGATTGATAGGCTTGATGAAAGCGAAAGTTATTTTAGGGTATTAGATTATAAAACGGGTAGTGTGGATACTACCGATAAATCGCTTTTTGCAGGGGTGAAATTGCAACTTTACCTTTATGCTTTAGCGGTGCAACAAAAATTAAAAGAAAAGGGCAAAAAACCTGCGGGGTTATATTACTTACCCGTTTCGGATAAGTTTGAAAAACCCGAAGATAAAATTAAGGCAATGGCTTACGGTAAAACGTTAGACGAAACGGACGCATTAGTCGCTCAAGACGAAAGTTATGAAAGTAACGGGGTAAGCGAATTTTTGCCTGTGTATAAAGATAAAAACGGCGTCAATAAACACGCGCTTAAAGAAGACGGGCTTAACGCGTGTATAGATTACGCGCTAAAGGTCAGCGAACTTGCCGCTAAAAGAATGAGCGAAGGGGTTATAGTTGCATCGCCGTATTTAGGCGCGTGCAGATATTGTGAGTTTAAGGGGCTTTGCGATTATACATCGGTTAAAGAGCGTTCGCTTAAAAAAGTTGATGAAACAGTCATACAAAAAGCCGTTAAAGGAGAAGATGAAAATGCCTGATTTTAAACCCGAACAAGCCCAAGCAGTCATGCACGAAAAGGGCAATATTTTGGTATCTGCATCTGCCGGTAGCGGAAAAACTTTTACAATGATAGAGCGCGCTAAACGCCTTATATTAGATAAGGGCGTTAAGGTTAGCGAGCTTTTGGCTGTAACCTTTACCGAGGCGGCGGCGTTTGATATGAAAGAAAAGTTAAAGCGCGCTTTGGCGGAAAAAGCGGTTGGCGTAGATAGAGATAGGGTTATTAAAGAACTTTCCGAAATCCCTACCGCAGATATTTCTACTTTGCACTCTTTTTGCGGGCGACTTATTAGGCAATACTTTTTTGCCGTAGGCGTTGCGCCCGATTTTAAAATTATAGATGAAACTGACGCGGCTATTATTCGCGCGGAATGTGTTGATAGCGTTTTTAAAGAGTTTTACGACGGCGGTGACGACGGCTTTTACACGCTTGTTGATAGGCACGCGTCGGGTAGAAGCGACGGGGCGCTTAAAGAGTTAGTTTTATCAGCATACGCCTTTATTAGTTCAGAAGCAACCCCCGACGAATTTTTAGAATTATATAAAAACAATTATTCGGACGACGGTTTTGATAGCCTTTTATCAGAGTATAAACGTTTTTTAAATGAAGAATTGACTTTAATTAAAGAAAGCCTTGAAAGCGCGCTTATTATATTTAGCGGTTCAGATTACCAAAAGTCTATAAACCTAATTAAAACTTTGCTCTTTGACGTTGAAACTTTATTTAACGGCGATATTTACGCGGTGAAAAAGTTTGAAAATTATTCCATCCGCCTAGATTTTGAAAGAAAGATGGATGAAGCCTTTCTTGATGCGAAAGCCACCGTTACCGAATGTAGAGATAAAATAAAGAAATTAATTAAAAGATTTTGTTTACATATTACTGATAGGGAAACTGACCAAAATAAGTTTAAAAAATGCTTAAAGCATACCGAAAGTTTAGTTAAAATTATAAAACGCTTTTCTGAAGTTTACAGCCGTGAAAAAAGCGAAGAAAATTTGCTTGATTTTAACGATTTAGAGCATTTTGCATTAAAAATTTTATCGGATGAAAATATTCGCAAGGAAGTCAGCGCTAAATATAAATACGTTTTTGTTGACGAATATCAAGATATTAACGGCGTGCAGGAAGAAATTATTTCGCGCGTTTGCTCTAATAACTTGTTTATGGTTGGTGACGTTAAGCAAAGTATTTACGGCTTTAGGGGCTGTAGACCAGAGATTTTTTCTAAAAAAGCCGAAGTTATGCTAAATAACGGACAAACGGTTGTTAATCTTAACGATAATTTCCGTTCGGCAGAAAACGTTATTAAAACCGTAAACTTGATATTTAATTATTGTATGACCGAAAAGCACTTTGGTGAAAATTATAAAGGTCGCTCGGAATTAAAAGCGGGCGGAATTTATCCTGAAGATGCTAAAGGTAGGGCGGAACTTCACTTTTTACGCAAACCCGAAACTGAACGGACGGAAACGGAACGCCCGCGCATTTATGATATTTTAGAAGAAAAAGGTATGGGCGTTGATGAAGAAGTTATGCGATTAGCATCTTTATTAACGGAAATAATCAACGACGAACTTACTAAAAAATATTATGACCCTAAAGATAAAATTTTTAAGCAAGTCGGTTACGGTGATATTGCAATACTTACCCGCAATAAAAGGGGGAAATTCGTTTCTGAATTAGTTAAAGGCTTAAAACGGCACAATATTCCCGTTACTTCTGACGTTAAAGAAAGCGTGTGTGATTTTCCGGAAATCTCAATGATGGTAAACGCGTTAAAAGCAGTTGACTGCCTTATACAAGATATTCCGCTTGCTGCGCTTATGAAAAGCCCCGTCGGCGGTTTTTCTGATGAAGATTTATTGAAAATAGCGCAGTTTTATAAAGAGCGTAAAAGCAATGCAAAAGGCGCGTTTTATGATGCGTATTCGTTGTATTTAACCGACGCTTTAGACGATTTATCCGAGCGGTTAAAGGCGTTTGATGCGTATATAAAAGAAATAAGGGAACTTTCAGATTTTATAGGCGCTTACGGGGTTATAGAAAAACTTATTAAAGATAAGCATATTGAAAGTTATCTTTTAGCGGAAAGGCAGGGAAAGAGCAAGTTAAAAAGGCTTAACAGGTTTAAGGCTCTAGCAATTTCAGGCGCGGAAAGGCTTACCGTAAAAGAATTTTTGTATAAAGTTGAAAACGCCCCTGATGCTTTTGGATTTTCCGAATGTGGTGATGATAGTTCGGTTAAGGTTATGACTATCCACGCATCTAAAGGTTTAGAATTCCCCGTGGTTATCGCGTGCGGATTAGAAAGGCAGATGAACGCGGAAGACGAGCGTGACGAAGTTCTTTTCAGCCGTGATTACGGTTTTGCCGTAAAGTTTTACGACGACGAAACTAGGACTAAAGAAGAAACGCTTTTACGCGGGGTAATAAAAGAAAAAATGCGCGTTGAACGAATGAAAGAAGAAATGCGTTTGTTTTACGTTGCCACCACTCGCGCGGCGTATTCGTTGCATTTAACTTTTGAAAGTAAAGAAGATAAAAGGCGTAGCGTTTTCGTTGGCGCGGATAAGTTTATGGATTATATTCCTTTACATATCCCAGTAAGCGAGCATTTAGAAGAAGGTTTTGATTTTACCGATTTAAGTCAGGGCGTAAGGCGCGTTTATCTATCAGATGCGGATGAAAATATAAAAGAAAAAATTAAAGCAAATCTTTCATTTAAATATAAATATTTAAGCGATACGATTTTACCGCTTAAAAGTAACGTTACTTACGCAACCGCGCTTTCTGCTGAAGACGGCGTTTATAAGCACGTTTTGTTTGATGAAGAATGCCCCGATATTGAAAAGGGCAATACCGCGCATAAGGTTATGGAATATTTTGATTTTTGTTCAAACGATAGCCTTTTAGAGCAGGTTGAAAATTTAATTAGGGCAGGCGTAATCGAGCGCGACAGCGTGGATAAAATAAACTTAAACCGCATAACTAGCGCGTTAAATAGCGGTGTTAT
>JAFVOV010000054.1 GCA_017505675.1 Clostridia bacterium | reverse complement strand
TACATCTTCAATTTCTTCAGTTATTGCAATAATTTCATCATTTTCTAATAAGGAAATTGCATTATTCATATACATTGCGCCAGCATCATACCAGTTTAAAAACAAAACTTCTTCACCAGTTTCTAAAGAATATTCTTTCAAGTTTTTATCATAAACAACCGTTTGATATTCAGAACTTGAGCAATACCTTGTTTTATCTGGTTGCAGTTTAATTGCCGTATATACGCCAACCATAACTATTAAAATTATTGAAGCAAACACAGAAGTTAATTTAACCCAAGAAAGTTTTCTTTTCTTCGGCTGTGGCAAAGGCACTTCAGTTTCTTCAGCAAGTTTTGCTTGTAAAGTTTCCCAAGCGCGCTTTTTTTCTTCAATATCTTGCGACTCAATTAACTTGTGGAATTTTGCTTCTTTTGACATTTCAATTTCCTTTTTTTTAATTTACTTCTACGGCGTAAGCAGCGTTCATCCAAGAAGAATTGTTTACTTTAACAAAACCTAATGAATGACTAGACCAGCCACTAGACACCATTAAATAATTATCCGTTCTAAATAAATTATCATTCGCATCATAATATCTTATAGTGCGATAACCATACCCAACAACTATATGCGCTTGTGAAGACTGCAAAAATGAAAAATAATCATATCCGTCATAAACATATAAACCATATAAATCTATACTTTCCGCAAAAATTAAAACGGGTTGCATATTGTTTATTGCGTTTATATAAGCGGAATCAATAAAAGTGCTTGATTTTACTGACGAGTATGTTAAACTTAAACCCTTGTTTTCAACGAATGTTTCTAAACCGTTTAAGCAGTCCGCTTGGCTAACGCCAACGTCATCAACGTTAGTGCGCATAAGGGTATACATTTCTTGTAGCATAGGTAGAACGTAATTTGAGTTCATTCCCCTATACCTACCGTTTACTGCAAAATATGCGGTAAAGTTGGGGATTAAATTTTCAAAATATTTATCGTAATAACCAACAACTATTCCACCCGCAACAGGTCCACACGCGTTTAGCATATCAACGGGGTAGTATGACGGAACACCGTAAGGAAGTTCATAGTTTGTGGTTTCTTTTCTTGCGTAATTTATAGTTTCGCTCTCTGCGGCAAGGGCAATACCGTCACTATAATCATAGTATCTATCGGTTGGCAAAGTGTCTGCTTTAGCAGGGGTAATTTGTGGCATAATAAACATGCCCAAAATGAGTGTTAGTGCGACCAAGAGCGCCAAAAAGCGCCGATTAAAAGATAGTTTCATAAAAAAGTTCTCCTTTTGTATTTTTTTCTATCTTATATACTTAATTAGTCACATTTTCGTCTACTTTTTAGTAAAATTTCATCAAACAGTTTGCTTAATCTTTTATGTACGGTTGATTTTTTAGAGCCTAATTTTTCAGCAATTTCTGAAAAAGACATATCTTCAAAAATCTTTAGTTGGATTAATTTTAAGTCATTTACGCCGTAAGGTTTTAAGTATTGTGAAATTTCAAATCTGTCAGATATTAAGTCGTCTATATTAATGCTATCCGCCGTTTCAATAAAATTTTCTTCTATATTTTCATAGTCGGGCATTTTCTTGTTTATATCGTAAGCGCAGTTTTCAACTATTTTGCACATCCAGTTATAGCCGTCCTTATCTTTATCAAAAGAACCTATGTTTTTAAAGAGTTTCATAAAAGCATCAGTCACGGCGTCATCTGCATTGCTTTTATTTTTAAGATATTTACACGCGACAATTTTCAAATGGTTATAGGTAAAATTAAATAATTCGCTCTTACTTCGTTCGTCGCCGTTTTTAATTCTTAAAAGAAGTTTATTAACTTTATCTTTAAAGACAGACATTTATCCCCCGTAAAATAGCGCGCAAAAATTAGTTATCTAAAAATGCGTCGATTTGCACTTTAATAGCATTCTTTTGTTTTTTGTTTAACTTTAAATATTTTTCTAAAAGTTCCTTTTCTTCATTAGTTACGGCAATATTTTCTTGATTTTCTTCCAAAACTAATTCGGTAACGGGAACTTCAAACGCCTTTGCAATTTTTTCAATCGCTTCTAAACTAGGCGTATAATTCCTTTTGGTATACCAGTTTCTTATACACGCTTCGGTTAAATCCGCTTTTTCCGCAAGCGTATAAATCGTAACGTTCTTTTGTAGAAGAAGTTCTCTAACTTTGAACTTTACCCTATCTGACAAATTCATAACCATAACTCGCTTTGATATAATCTTACTTATATTATACCCTATTCTATAATATATTATATAGAGTTATGATTATGCGCAAAATAGTCTTAACTATGTATACGCGCGTTATAACTTATAAAATTTTGCGTTTTGTTTGGTATATTTTACCATAAACGCAATTTAACTGCAATTATTTTTGTTATATCAACAAAAAAAGCCCGATTTTTTTCGGACTTTTTTATTAGTTTTATTATATTTTTACACTTCTCTTTCAAAATAACCTTCAAAACGAACGGGGTTTTTACCAACCGCTTTAATTTGCCCAAGCACTACTTTTACCATTGCAATTTGGCTTTCCGCATAGAAAGAAAAGGTGTTTACGTAAGTTTTCACGTACGGGAAATCGTGTATCTTATACGGGTCGCCGAAAGACGTGAAAATTACTCTCGGGTGGTTTAGCGCGTAGCAGTCCCAAAGTGTCATACAACTGTTCCAACCTGCGCGCATTGTTCCGCCGTGATAGTTCCTTGAAGATAATATACTGTTTATCATTATTAAATCATAATTATCTTTTATTTCGTTTACCTTGCGGTAATCTGCGTTATCCATTGAATCAACTATCATGCCGTTTCTTTCAAATTCTTCTTTTAACGCTGAAAATTCTTTACCCGTTGGCGGTTTATTAAAGAACGGTTCAACGATATTAAGTAGCAATACTTTACTGCCTTTTTCAAGTTTAGTAGGTATAACGTTAGCGAAATCTCTAACTATCTTTATGCTCTTTTCGGCTATCTGCGCAGATACTGCGTTAAAATCACAAGAAGGTTTAAGGTCTTTAAAATAATCTTTTTCAAACAAATGAAGATTATCTTTCATTTTAAGCACGCGCCTTGCAGCGTCTTTTATTCTTTCCACGGTGAGTTCGCCGTTTTCTATCGCCTTTAAGATATTATCAAAGTCATACGGCTTCGGGAATAAAATCACGTCGCCGCCAGCCTTTAAGAACCTTACCGGCAATTCAATTAAAGGCGCGCGTGAAGTTACGCCTATCATACCCATTGCATCGGATACCACAACGCCTTCAAACCCTAACTGCTCTTTTAATAGCCCTGTTATAAGGCTTTTGCTTATTGTTGCAGGCAAAGCGCCAAATTCATCCCTTTCCGTTTCAAACGCAGGGAGCGAGCAATGCCCAACCATAACGGAATCTACACCTTGACGGAACAGTTCTTTATAAACTTTACCGTAAGTGTTCATCCATTCTTCTTTTGAAAGTTTATTTTCTATAGTCGTTAAGTGGCTGTTTCTATCGTCAGCGCCTTGACCGGGGAAGTGCTTGATTGATGCTGCCATCATTCCGTTTTTCCTAAAGCCTTTAAGGTACGCCCCTGCAATTTTAATAACGTGGTCAGGGTCGTCGGAAATTGACCTTATATTACATTCCGGGCATCTGAAGTTGATGTTTAAGTCAACAACGGGGTTAAAGCCCCAATGAACGCCACCCATTCTACATACTTCTGCCGTTGCAAGACCTGCTTTTTCAGCAAGTTCAACGTCGTCACACGCGCCGAGAGCCATTTGGTTCGGTAGCGTTCCGCCGTCCTTTAACGGCGTATGCGGGCCGTCTTCAATATCACTTGCCACAACGACGGGAACTTTAGTATATTCGTTTATAAGGTCGGTATAAAATTTGATTTGCTCGGGGGTCATGTTTATAAGGAAAAATCCGCCCGGATGCATCTTTTTTACCATCTTTTTTAATTCTTCAGGGTCGGTTTTGCTGTTTACCGAAAGGCACAACGTTTGCCCTACCATTTCTTCTAACGTTAAACTGTTTAAAAGATTTTCAACGTTCATAATCTTGCTCCTAAATAATCCTTTATACTTCTCTCTTAAAATATCCTTTGAATTCTATCGGGTTTTTACCAACCGCTTTAATTTGCCCAAGCACCACTTTTGCCATTGCAATTTGACTTTCAGCATAGAACGAAAAGGTGTTTACGTAAGTTTTCACATACGGGAAATCGTGTATCTTATACGGGTCGCCGAAAGAAGTGAAAATAACTCTTGGGTGGTTCAGCGCGTAGCAGTCCCAAAGGGTCATTGTGCTATTCCAGCCTGCGCGCATTGTTCCGCCGTGATAGTTCCTTGAAGATAATATACTGTTTATCATTATTAAATCGTAATTATCTTTTATTTCATTTACCTTGCGGTAATCTGCGTTATCCATTGAATCAACTATCATGCCGTTTCTTTCAAATTCTTCTTTTAACGCTGAAAATTCTTTACCCGTTGGCGGTTTATTGAAGAACGGTTCAATGATATTAAGTAGCAATATTTTACTGCCTTTTTCAAGTTTTGCAGGTATTGCGCCTTGCATATCCCTTAAAATCTTGATGCTTTTTTCTGCAATTTGAAGGGCAATTTCCGCAATATCGCCTTCAACTTCTAAATCCTTAAAGCGGTCTTCTTTTTTAAAAAGGTGTAACTTTTCTTTTAGCGCCATTATCCTTTTTGCAGCGTCTTTTACTCTATCGGCAGAAAGAACGCCGTCTTTTACCGCTTTTAATATACTGTCAAAATCATAGGGCTTGGGGAACAAAATCATATCCCCGCCAGCCTGCAAAAATCTTACCGGCAAATCTTTAAGCGGAACTCTTGAAGAAACGCCTATCATACCCATTGCGTCAGATACTACAACGCCTTTAAAGCCTAACTTTTCTTTTAATAGCCCCGTTAATAAACTTTTGCTTACCGTTGCGGGTAAATAACCGAATTCGTCCTTTTCCGTTTCAAACGCAGGGAGCGCCCCGTGCGCTATCATAACGGCGTCAACGCCTTCGTTAAACATAGCCTTATAAACTTTGCCGTAAGTTTTCATCCATTGACGCTTGCTCATTTTGTTTACGGTAGTAACGAAGTGGCTGTTTCTATCATCCATCCCTTGACCGGGGAAGTGCTTAACTGAAGCCGCCATCATACCGTCTTTTTGCAGTCCGCGAACGTAAGCGCCTGCAATTTTAATAACGTGTTCGGGCTTATCTGAAATTGCCCTAATATTAGTTTCGGGGCAGTTATAATTCATATTCATATTCACAACGGGATTAAAGCCCCAATGAACGCCGCCTTTTCTGCAAAGTTGAGCGGTTACTCTACCCGCCTTTTCCACCAACTCAACGTCGTCACACGCGCCGAGAGCCATTTGGTTTGGCACGGTTGCGCCACCTTCAAACGGGGTGTGCGGGCCGTCTTCTACGTCACTAGTAACCACAACGGGAACTTTGACGTATTTGTTTACCATATCGGCGTAAAATTTCACCTTTTCAGGCGTCATACCACACACGAAAATTCCGCCCGGCTTAACTTTTTTTACTATTTCTTCTATTTCTTCAGGGTCTACCTTATTTGAAATTGATAAACATAAAGTCTGCCCTACGATATCTTCTAAATCAAGTTGATTAAATAATTTTTCCGCACTCATATCTAAACCTTTAGC
>JAFVOV010000053.1 GCA_017505675.1 Clostridia bacterium | reverse complement strand
GCGCTTTACTTTTAAAAAATTATTTTAAAAAAAAGAGAAGCCAAAAACCCTTGACTTAATAGATATTTAGTCGTAAAATATAAGCGTACTATATGTACATAAAGTTACATTAGGAGAAAAATAACATGATAACACACGGCAACTCGATTGAAGTTTTAGCGGGCAACTCTAACAGACCTTTGGCAGAAGCGGTTGCAGCAGAACTAGGTATTCCGTTAAGCAATGCGGAAGTAGGCAAGTTCTCTGACGGCGAAATTAGCATCACACTTCCCCAAACCGTTAGGGGTAGAGACGTATTTATTATTCAGTCAACGTCTATTCCCGTAAACGACAACCTTATGGAACTGCTCATTATGATTGATGCTTGTAAAAGAGCGTCTGCGGGCAGAATTACTGCGGTTATGCCATATTTTGGCTACGCAAGGCAAGATAGAAAAGCGCGTCCCCGTGACCCGATTACTGCTAAACTCGTTGCGGATATTTTAACTAGCGCTGGTGCGGACAGGGTTCTTACTATGGACCTTCACGCAGCGCAAATTCAAGGCTTTTTCGATATCCCCGTTGACCACCTTTACGGTGCGCCCCTTCTTGCTAAATATTTTAAGAAGAAGATGGATGAAAACTGGGTTGTAGTTTCACCTGACGTTGGTAGCGTTGGTAGGGCAAGAAACTTCGCTTCAAGGGTAAACGCATCACTCGCTATAGTTGATAAGCGTCGTCCCAAAGCAAACGCAGTTGAAGTTATGAACGTTATCGGTGACGTAAAAGATAAGTCTTGTATATTGCTTGACGATATGATAGATACTGCAGGCACTATTTGCCAAGGTGCGCAAGCGCTTGTAAACAACGGCGCTAAAGAAGTTTACGCTTGTTGTACTCACGGTGTATTAAGCGGACCTGCAATGGAAAGGTTAACGGCATCCCCGATTAAAGAAATCGTTGTGCTTGACACCATTGACCTTCCTGAAAGTGTAAAAAGTAGCCCCAAGATTAAGGTGCTTTCAGTTGCAAAACTCATTGCAAAGGCTATCACTTCAATCTACTCAGATGCGTCGCTTTCGGCAATTTACGAATAATTAAACGATTAAGCCGTTATATTTTTAACGGCTTTTTTAATGGAGTGGCTAAAATGAAACTAATCGTAGGTCTCGGCAATCCCGACGATAAGTATAAAAACACCTTTCATAATTTAGGTTTTATGAGCGTTGACAAGGCGGCGGAAAAGTTGGGCGTTTCTTTTAATAAAGAAAAGTGCCGCGCAGCCGTTGCGGAACTTAAAGTCGGCGCGGAAAAGGTTATAATTGCAAAGCCTTTAACTTATATGAATAATAGCGGGGAAAGCGTAAGGGAACTTATTTCATTTTTTAAGATTAACCCCGCTGACGTTTTGGTTATTTATGACGATTACGATTTGTTTAAAGGCGCGGTGAGAATCCGTGAAAGTGGCTCTGCCGGCACGCACAACGGTATGCGTAGCATATTAGAGCATTTAGGTCACGGCAATTTTCCGCGTGTTCGCATAGGGTTTAAGCCTACTGAAAAAACGCAAATTCCGCTTATAGATTACGTGCTTTCGGGTATAAAAGAAGAAGATAAATTAACTTTTAATAAAGCGATAGAAACTGCTGCAAACGCCGCTTGTGATTTTATTAAGGGCGAAACTTTGCAAAACGTAATGCAAAAATACAATACTAAAGCATAATATAAAAAAATAACGGTACTTTTGGTACGGTGTTATATGCTTGATAATATATTACAACTTAAAAATAAGGATAATTCCGTTAAGGAATTTACCGAATACGTCCGCCAAGGTATACCTTCGGCGGTTTTCGGCGTTACGGATGCGTTTAAAAATTATCTTTTATCAGTTCTTCCCGATAAGGTTTTATATATAGTTAAAGACGCTATAACCGCACGCTCGGCGGTTTTAGGTATAACGGAAATATCAAATAAAACTGCCGTTTTCGTTCCGCCTAAAGATGAAATTTTATTGACTAATAAAGCGTTTTCTAAAGACAACCTTTATGCTAGAATTGATGCGTTAGATAAAGTAAAGCGCGCTGACGTTATAGTAGTTACAGCGGAAACGCTTTTGCAAACAGCGCCCAAAAAGATGCGCGCTATAAATCTTAAAAAAGATACAGACGCTTATCAACAACAAGTTATAACTGCGCTTATATCTATAGGATATTCTAGGGTAGATACGGTTTTAACACGCGGAACTTTTTCTCTGCGTGGTGATATTTTAGATATATTTCCCGTCAATTTAAACGAGCCTGTTAGGGTGGACTTTTTTGGTGATACCGTTGAAACGATTAAGCGTTTTGACCCTGAAACGCGTGAAAATTTAGGTTATATAGATTCGGTTTATATTTTACAAGCGTCAGAATTCACTTTTGCTGACGACGATATAAATTTATTTAAAGCGCGCATGCGTGAAGACTTAACTAAAGCCGATAAAGAACAAAAATTGCGATTAAAACTTATTGCAGAAGATATATATCTTGCAATGGAAAACCGTGATTTAGACGTTATGGGCGCGCTGTCTGCGTTATCGGTTGACTGTGGCAGTATTTTTGATTTAATCCCTGATGATACCGTCGTTATTTTTGACGAAGCAAAAAGAGTTAAAGAAATTGCTGATTTGAATTGTACGGAGTTTACTGAAAGGTTTTACTCTCTCAACGCGGGGGGTGAAGTTTTTTCTTTTTCTTTTGAAAATTTTAAAACGGTTGAATATCTTACGGAAAAGGTTAAAAATTATAGGAACGTCGCTTTGCAGGCGTTATCAACGGCTATTCCGTTTTTTAATCCGCTTAAAATAGTTAATCCGTCAGTTGGTGGCGTTGCTGATTATCAACTTGATTTTAAAGAAGTTTTTACCGATATTAGTAACTGGCTAAAATCCGGCTATTCGGTTACCGTTTGCGCGGGGGATAGAAAGCGCGCGGAAAAATTTAATTTTGAGTTATCCACTAAAGGCATAGCGTCTTCTATTAACGGTGAACAGTTAAAAGGCGTGAACGTGCTTACCGAAAAACTTTCGCGCGGGTTTATTTTTCACGAAGAAAAAATAGTTGTTTTAGGTAGTGGCAATCTTTTTGCAAAGCCTGTTTCGGAAAGAAAATTAAAAACTAAAAAACGCGGATTTTTCACCGCGCCAGAAGTTGGCGATTATTGCGTACATGAAGTTCACGGTATAGGTAGGGTGTTAGGCAATAAAAAAATATCGTCAACAGAAGGTACTAAAGATTACGTTGCCGTAGAATATTCTGGCGGAGATATACTCTATATTCCCGTCGAACAGATGGATATTTTAACAAGATATCTTGGCGGGGAAAAAAAGCCGAGATTATCTAAAATCGGCGGTAAAGATTTTGAACATATTAAAAAGCGCGTCCGTGAAAGCATTAAGAAAATGTCTTTTGATTTAAAAAGGCTATATCAAGAGCGTGACGAGCAGAAAGGCTTTAAATTTACTTATGATAATGAGTTGGAACGGCTTTTTGAAAGTTCTTTCCCGTTTGAAGATACTTTAGACCAAGTGTCTGCAAATGAAGATATTAAACTTGATATGACGAGCGGTAAAGTTATGGATAGGCTCGTTTGCGGGGACGTTGGGTTTGGTAAAACGGAAGTCGCCCTGCGCGCAGTTTTCCGCGCTATAATTAACGGCAAACAGGCTGCAATGCTTGCGCCTACCACTATTTTAACCGAGCAACATTATAACACCGCTGTAGAGCGCTTTAAAGAATTCGGGATTAAGATAGCGTGCTTAAATAGGTTTAAGACAGCCAAGCAACAAAAGGAAATTTTAGAAGGGCTTAAAAATGGCGAAATTGATTTTATAATAGGCACGCACAGGCTTTTAAGTAAGGACGTTGCTTTTAAGGATTTAGGGCTTTTAGTGCTTGACGAAGAACAGCGTTTCGGCGTTGAGCATAAAGAAAAAATTAAACTATTAAAAACTAACGTTGATGCAATAACTTTAACTGCAACGCCTATCCCTAGAACACTTCACATGTCGCTATCGGGGATACGCTCTATAAGTACCATTAACACACCGCCAAAGAAACGGTTACCCGTACAAACTTACGTTACCGAAGAAACGGATATGCTTATTAAAGACGCCGTAACGCGTGAAGTTAACCGTGGCGGGCAAGCGTTTATTTTGTATAACAGGGTGGAAAGTATTTTCACTTTTGCTGAAAAAATTAGGGCGCTAATGCCGTCTTTAAGGCTTACCGTCGTGCACGGGCAGATGGAAGAGCGCATACTTGAAAATAACGTTATGGGCTTTTACCGTGGGGAAAGCGACGTGCTTATCTCAACCACAATTATAGAAAACGGTATTGATTTACCTAAAGCGAATACTTTAATCGTTATTGATGCGGATAAACTAGGGCTTTCAACGCTATATCAGTTAAAAGGTAGGGTTGGTAGAAGTGACCGCTTGGCGTATGCGTATTTTACTTTTAAGCGCGAAAAAGTTTTAAGCGAAACCGCTTATGAAAGATTAAACGCTATAATAGAATTTACAGAAATGGGTAGCGGTATAAAAATTGCAATGCGTGACCTTGAAATTCGTGGCGCGGGTAATATTTTAGGCGCAGAGCAACACGGTCACATGGAAAAGATAGGTTACGAACTATATTCAAAACTTTTGCGTGAAGAAATTTCAGGTAAAGAAGAAGTCGTGCCAGAACTTGACGTAAGGGTAACGGCGTTTATACCTGATAATTATATAGAGAGTAACGTTGCAAGAATGGACGCTTATAAAGAAATTGCAGAAATAAGTTCTTTAGAAGAAGAAAACGAATTCCGTACCGCAATAAAGGACGCATACGGCAAACTACCTGAAGAAGCGGACAGTTTAATAGATATTGCCGTAGTTAAGATGTTAGGCGCTAAAATAGGCGTTAAAAACGTGGTTGTTAATAAATCTGAAACGAAACTTACTTTTCATAATTTTAATGCGTTTGCAAACGGCAATTTGCAACGCGCGCTTGAAGAATTTGGCGGTGATATAACCGTTTCTATGAGCGTTGAACCTGCTTTAGAGTTTAGAAGAATAAGTGAAAGTAACGCAGATATGTTAAAATTCGTGCGCGCGTTTTTGATTTCTGCAATGTAAAAAAGTGTAAAAATTAGTTATTTGCTACAAAAATACAAATAAAATGTTTGCAATTTTTTTCCGTATAGTGTATACTTTATGGGTATAATAAAATTGTTTCTTATTTTGGGAGATTATATATGAGAAGACTTTTAGTTGCAATAGCATCGGTAGTGTTGTCGCTTGTTATGGGCGTAACTTTTCTTACCGGTTGTAATCTTGTAACCGTAGACAATGAAAGAGATATGAATCAGGTGGTTGCAGTTGTGAAACTTGAAGACGCGCCTGAAGAAACCATTTATAAAAAAGATATGGTTATGGCATACCTTAACTACGGCTATATGTATGAACAGTATTATAGTTATACTCAAGCGCAAACTTTCCAGTTAATTATTGATAATCTCGTAAATAACAGGGTTTACGTTCAATACGCAATGAAAGAATTTAACGCTAAAGGTTTAGTTGTTGATAATACCATTACCGACGTTTGGGACGTTTCAAGATACCTTACCGAAATTGAAACGAATGAAGTTAAGTATGACGCTTATAAAGATATGAGCGAACTTAGCGATAGTTATGAAACGGAAACCGAAGAAGAAAAACTCGGTGATACTATGATTGAAGCGGTAAGAACGATTCCTACCGGCGCTACTAACGACGAAGAAGTTTCTTATACCGATAAAGTTAAATATATAACTGATAGAGATGCTGATAAATTCGGCGTGGCTGAAACTGAAGACAGGCGTAAAGCGTTTAACGAAGTAATTAACGTTTTGAAGGTAAACGATTTACTTGGTGAGTATAAGGCTGAAGAAGGTATCGTTTCAACCGATTATTATAAAGAAACTTTGAAAGGCTTACAAGAACAAAAGTTAATTGAAAAATATGAAAAGACCATAACTGACGCGGCTCGCGCAAAAATTACTTTTGATATGCTTGAAAAAGAATATCTTGAAGTATACAACAAGCAGAAAAACTGGTCGGCAACTGAATTTGCAGCAGGCATTGAATCTGCATCTGCAACTTCACCGATAGTTTATAGCGGATATAACGGATACGGTTTAGTATACAACGTGCTTATCGGCGCTGATGAAGAAACGCTTGCTGAACTTGACAAATGGAAAGAAAACCATCCTAACTACACTGAAAAAGATTACGTTGAGGCTCGCGCAGATATCTTCTCGCAAAACGTAAAGGCTAAAGATTTGCGTTCTACTTGGGTTCGTAGCGGTTATGATTTTGAAAAAAAAGATGACGGATATTACTTTACCGGTGATTATACCTTAACAAGTGAAGAAAACAGCCTTGCTTTCCAAGGAACTGTTACCGAACTTGCTCCTGCAACTGATGAAGAAAAGGCAGAATACAGCGTAGTTGCAAATGAAATAGATATGCAAACGTTCTTAAAATTTGTAAACAAATACGTTTACGGGCAGGAAGATATGGGGGAAACGGTTGACCCTGATAGTTATATGACTATAGTAGACGGCTCTAACGCAACTAACGCAGTTACCGAATATGACGAAAAGGTTAAAGAACTTATGTTTGCGTTCTCTACTGACGATAGCGATACGGCTCTTAACACTTATAAAGGATATTCTGAAACCCCCGCGCCTGATGGTAGTGATAATGAAAAGTATATGCAAGAATTTGCAGACGCAGCAAGAAAACTTTTCACTATGCCTAGAAACAGTATGATAGTTGCCGCAACTGATTACGGTTTTCACTTTATGTTCTTATCTGAAACGTTTGACCCTGCAACTTATAACTTCGCAACGTTGAGTGATTATCTTGATTATGAATACGGCGTAAAGGGCAGAGATGGCTGGGTAAGTTATTTTGAAACCGATGTTCGCGCTGGTTGGGATGATTATAAGAATACTAATCATTACTTATACGTTTTACTTGACAATATGGCATCTAGCGCGGTAGATAAGGCGCTTACAAATGCTAAAAACAAGGTAATAAGTGATTACGTTCAGTCGGGCGTTGCGGTTACTCTTTATGAGTCAAGATACGCAGACTTGATAGATTAATCAAAAACAATTAAGGGCAAAACGAAAAGTTTTGCCCTTTTATAAACCGCTTATGATAATTTATTTTGATACAGAAACCACCGGGCTTCATCCGGGGCAAATATGTCAACTCTCGTACGTTATGCAAGATAAACAGGGCGTAACGGCAAAAAATTTCTTTTTCACCGTTGATAGCGTGGAATACGGCGCGTTTATGGTGCACGGCTTTTCGGTGGAAAAGTTAAGGGAGTTGTCTTGTGGGAAAAGGTTTTTAGATTATTTTGATGAGATAGAGAAAGATTTTCTTTCGGCTGACCTTATCGTTTCGCACAATACCGCGTTTGACTTTTCTTTTATGAGAACGGAATATGAGCGTATCGGCAAAGATTTTATTATAAATAATAGTTTTTGCACTATGAAAAAGACCACGCCTATTTGTAAACTTCCGCGCAATAGCGGGGTTGGGTATAAATATCCTAAACTTAACGAACTAAGTTCTTTTTTAGGTATTAAAGATAATGATATATCAAATGAACTTGCTAAACTATTTGGCGCAAAAGCAGGCTATCACGACGCAAGGTTTGATACTACGGCAGTTTATCTTGTAGCAAATAGAGCAATGGAAAAATACGCGGAATTTACCGCTGTTAAGGAGTGTTTATGATAAAAGTTGAATTGCATTGCCATTCATTAGGCGGTAGCGTTTGCGGTCACGCAACGATGGATGATATTATTGATGATTATACGGCAAAAGGTTTTGGCGGGGTAGTTCTTACCAATCACTATTCTTCTTATAATCCCGTTGAAACTTCAGATGAAATTACGTTAAAAGATAAGGTGGATAAATTCTTTGCGCTTTATGACGATTTGAAAGAAAAGGGCGCTAAACGTGGCTTAAAAGCGTTTTTTGGCGCGGAAATAAGAATTATACCAACCAATACCGAATATATGCTATACGGCTTTGATAGGGAGTTTTTATATAAAAATCCAACGCTTTACGAACTAACTCAAAAAGAACTTTTTGCGCTTGCTGAAAAGAACGGAATTTTTATGTATCAAACGCACCCGTTTAGAGAGGGCGTAGATACAGGAAACCCTAAATATATGCACGGCGCTGAATCGTTTAACGGGCATTTTCATCACGTAAACAACAACGCGCTTGCTAAAAAGTTTTGTGAAGAAAATTCGCTTATAGAAATGGTTGGTTGCGATTATCACGATAAGGACCAACCTATATCGTCTTACGCGCTTATACCTGAATATATAAATGACGAAAAATCCCTTGCAGATTACTTAATGAAAGGTAAAGCCGAGTTTTTTACCGACGAACAAGATTATATAAATAATCTTAAAAAATATAAAGCGTCTAAAGGAATAATAATTTAATACACACCACGAGTTTTTTGGAAAAAGTGATTATTAAGTTGAAAAATCAGTAAAAAAATATAAATAAAGGCGTATTCTACGGTTAGTAGAATACGCCTTTAACTTTCTACAATGTTATTCATAAAAGGTAGAAAGATAAAATAAAACAATAGAGTACTTTTTTTATACTAATGGTATATAATAATTTTGGCTTAAAAAGCGAATACGTTAAAAGAAGGTTATTAAATGATTAAAATTTTCGTGGATTCTGGCAGTAGTATTAAACAAGAAGAAAAAGAACTTTATAACGTGGAAATTTTACCACTTAAAATTTTATTAAATAATAAGGAATATTCCGACGGGGTAGACCTTTCAATGGACGTTTTTTATAAGGCGTTAATTGAAGACTGGCAATTCCCTAAAACGTCACTTCCGTCAATGGAAGATACTTTAGAGCGGGTGTCTAAATGCGTTGAAGAAGGGTTTGACGTTTTAATTATAACCATTTCTTCGGCTATATCCGGTACGCATAACGCTTTGAAAATGCTATTTAAAGATAATGATAAAGTTAGGGTTGTGGATTCTCAAAGCGCTGTAGGCGGGATAAAGATTTTGGTTAAAGAAGCAAATAAATACTTAAATGAAACTTTAGACTTCGTTGAAGAAAAATTAAACGCTCTTGCGTCAAGAATAATCGCGCTTGCCGTGCCTGAAACGCTTGACTATTTGCGTAAGGGCGGTAGGCTTGGAGTTACAAGTTGGGCGGTAGGCACGATTTTAAAAATAAAGCCCGTAATTGCGCTTAAAAATTCCGTTAAGGTAGCGGGGAAAGTCATAGGGCTTAAAAGCGCTATGAAATACTTAATCAACGCTTTGGAAAATTGTGACGTTAATTATCCTATCGTTCCTTCGTATACGTTTAATTTGGATAATTTAACCGAGTTGATAAGTAAAACGCCTAAAGAGTACGTGGGTATTATGATTGAAAAAGATAATTTAGACCCTGCTATTGCTTGCCATTGGGGACCAAACGCATTCGGCTACGTATTCGTTCAAAAGAAAGTATAACAAAAAAGCACAGTTCATCAAAAGATGAACTGTGCTTTTTGGCAGGGGTGGCTGGATTCGAACCAACGAATGACGGAGTCAGAGTCCGTGGCCTTACCGCTTGGCGACACCCCTATTTCAACTGCTTATGTATTGTATCAAATAGAAAAGAATTTTACAAGCATTTTGCCGTTAAATTTAAAATTTTTACAGATTTTTTGCTTTATTACTATCTAAAAAGAAAAGGACTGTTTTTATACAGTCCTTTCAATTTTTCTAATTAAAATTTCAAAATGCACTTTCTTGGGCATTTATTTAAGCAGGTTAAGCAACCGTTGCATTTATCATAATCGATAACGGCTAAATTGTCGACTATACTAATTGCGCCTTGTGGGCAATTTTTAGCGCACAGTCCGCAACCGATACAGCCAACCGAACAAGCGTTGATAACTTCTTTACCTTTACATTTTGTTGAACAAGCAACGTAAACTTTAGCAGTTTTTGGTATGAGTTCAATAATATGTTTGGGGCATTTATTTACGCAAGCGCCACAAGCAACGCATATATCTTTATCTATACAAGCAACGCCGTCTATTACTTTTACGCCGTTAGACGAGCAAGCGGCAACGCAAGAGCCGTTCCCAAGACAACCTTCGGGGCAAACTTTATTTCCGCCCATAGCCGAAATTAAGGCTTCACAAGTGCTATTGCCGACGTAGGTGAATTTATCTTTGCTGTTTTTTCCGCCTGCGCATTTTACTACTGCAACTTTTTCTGCCGTAGCGGAAAAGGGGATGCCTAAAATTTCCGCAATTTTTTCTTTGTCTTTGCAAGCAGTCGCTCCGCAAGAATTTAAATTTGCCGTGCCTTCAGATAGTGCTTTAGCAAAATCTGCGCAACCTGCATAACCGCAACCGCCACAATTAGCGCCAGCAAGGTGTTCTTGAACGGCTTTGGCTTTTTCATCTTCTTTAACCGCGCAGAATTTGTTTACTAAAAGAATAAGTACTGCAAAAACTACTGCAAGCGCCGCAACTATGCCTATAACGGTGAAAAGGGTAGTGGTATTTATTGAATTAAGTAAATTATATTTCATTATAAACCCCCTTTATATAACCAACGCGAAAACGTAAAACGCCATTGCTATAAAGCAAGCGGTTATCATTGCTATCGGGAAACCTTTAAGGTGCTTATTTATAGGCAGACGGGTTATTTTTTCACGCATACCGCTCATAAGAACTATTGCAAGCGTAAAGCCAAGCCCTGCGAAAAGACCGTATAAAACGGCAACGCCCATACTCATCTCTGCTATACCTAAAAGAGCCATCATTTGCGCTTGGTCAATAACTAATTCCGCAACGCCTAAAACTGCGCAGTTGGTAGTAATAAGCGGTAAATATATACCCATTGCGTTATAAAGCGTTGGGGAGAATTTCTTTAACGCCATTTCTATCATTTGTACTATAGCGGCAATTATGAATATGAAAATAATAATTTCCATAAATTCAATGCCGAGCGGAACTAAAACGAAAGTATATAGCGGATACGTTATTAAGCAAGTTAGCGTCATAACGAAAGTAACTGCAAGCCCCATGCCTAGAGCGCTCTTAAAGTCTTTTGAAACGCCAAGGAACGGGCAAATACCTAAAAATTGAACTACGACAAAGTTGTTAATAAACACCGCCGAAACTATTATCATAATGAATTCAGCCATTTTAATTTACCCCCTTGTCGTTATTTTCTTCGGGTAATGGTAAGTTAGTTTTCTTTCTTTTTTTAGATATTAAAGAAGAAAAGAAACTAAACATAGCAATAAACACGGCGTAGGTAAAGAACGCGCCCGCGCTTGATGCGAAAAAGCCTATTGAAAAACTCCAAAGTTTAACACCGAAAATCGCTCCGCTACCTAAAATTTCTCTCACCGCGCCCATAAGCGTTAAAGCAATAGTGAAACCTATGCCCATAAAAAGACCGTCAGCCGCGCTTTTGATAACGCCGTTTTTACTTGCAAAACTTTCTGCGCGCGCAAGGATTATACAGTTTACTACGATAAGCGGAAGGTAAAGCCCTAAACTTTCGTAAAGGTCTGGTAGAAGTTTATCAAGAAGTAATCTTACTATAGTAACGAAAGTTGCAATTATCAGCACGAATGCAGGTATGCGCACTTGGTTAGGTATAACTTTGCGAAGAAGTGATATTAGCACGTTACTGCATATTAAAACGAAAGTAACCGCAAGCCCCATACCTATTCCGTTCATAGCCATTGTGGTAAGCGCCAAAGTGGGGCAAGTGCCAAGAACTAGTTTTAAGGTGGGGTTACTGCCGATAACGCCGTCAAACGCAATTTTCTTAAAATCAGATTTCATTGCCGTTTTCCCCCAAATATTTGATTACGCAGTTTACTGCGTTGTTACCCGCGTTTGCGGATTTAGTTGCGCCCGTAACGGGGTTGCCGTTTGTTGCTTGAGCGTTAGTGGTGAAAAATTCACCCGAAAGATATGCGTTAGTAACGTCGGTTAAATTAAAATTTGAATAATAATTGCCGTCAAGTTTACTCATAAGCGTTTGCTTGGTGTAACTTTCAAGTATTACTTGCGCTATTGAATAAACGCCGTTATTTACCGAAACTTTAACCCAAACGGTTATCGTGCCGTATTTATATCCTTCATAGCCTTCCGTTTGGAAAAGTATATCGAAAGAAGAAGATGCGCTATCGCCAACTTGGTAAATCTTATTGATTTTGCCGAAATCGTATTCGATAGGGGAAGAAGGGGTTGCACCGTC
>JAFVOV010000052.1 GCA_017505675.1 Clostridia bacterium | reverse complement strand
GTAATTTCCAAAGATTTTTCCGCGCGCCAAGCGTCAATTTTGCCGTGATGCCCGCTGACTAAAACTTCAGGAACTTTTAATCCCATAAACTCTTGCGGGCGGGTATAATGCGGATATTCAAGTACTCCGCTTGCAAAACTTTCTTGCTCTAAAGATTCACCGTTAATAACGCCGTCAACGTATCTTGCAACGGCGTCAACAACAGCCATAGCAGGAATTTCGCCACCCGTTAAAACGAAGTCCCCAACGGAAAGTTCTTCGTCTATAAAAAGGTCAATAACTCTTTGGTCAACACCTTCGTAATGACCGCATAAAAGTAAAATGCGCTCGTATTTAGCGTATTCCAAAACTATTTTTTGATTAAACACTCTGCCTTTCGGGGATAGATAAATTCGCTTTGCTTTATGGTCAGGGTCAACCGCGTTAATAGCGCTTGCTATAGGTTGTGGCATCATAACCATACCTGCCCCACCGCCAAAGGGTGTATCATCACACTTTTTATGTTTATCGAGCGTATAATCACGAATATCAACTATATTTATTTCAAGTTTACCACTTTCCACAGCCCTGCCGATTATGCTAGTTTTTAAGGGCGTGAACATTTCTGGAAAAAGCGTCAACACGTCAATTCTCATAGCACGAAACTTCTCCTAAACGCTTTTCTTTTACTGTAAAGATTTTATTTTCAACGTCAACGCTTACCGTCAAATCTTTTAAAAACGGAAATCTCATAATCCTGCCGTCAACACATTTAACGGTAAAAATATCCGTTCTTGCGCTAGTAACTTCTATAATTTCACCAACCAACGCGCCCGTATCGGTAACAAGTTTAGAGCCTATAATATCAACTATAAAATATCTACCTTCAGGAAGAACTGCGGCGTTTTCACGCGTTACACGCAAAAATTTACCGCGGAAAGTTTCCGCAGTATTTCTATCAGTTATGCCCGACAAGGTAAGAAAAACCGTTCCACCGCCGATAACCGCGCGTAAAACTTTATAAACCTTATCGTCAATAATAACTTCTTTTAAATTTTTGTACCTGTTTATATCGTCGGTTAAAGGTTGAACTTTTACTTCACCCTTAACGCCTTGGGGCTTTACGATTAAACCGATTTTTAACGTTTCTTCCATTTTTCAAATAAGTGTGAAAAACGGGGAAATTAGTTTTCCCCGCGCTCCACAATGTCAACGTTGTATTTTTTATTTTCCTTAAGCGAACCTGCGCGTACGAGCGTGCGAAGGGCTTTTGCAATTTTGCCTTGACGACCTATTACCTTGCCCATATCGCTTGCGGAAAGGGTAATCGTTACCGAAACGTTTTTCCCGTCGTCGTTGATATCGTATTCAACTTCTTCGGGCTTTTCGGCAAAACGGTTTACCACGTATTTAATAAGTTCTATCATAACCGCTCCTTAAAGTCTGTAATTATTTAGACTTACGAACTTTAGTTTTAGCGGGCGAAAGTTTGGTGGGCTTCGGAATGATACCCTTATTTACGAGAATGTTCTTAACTGTGTCGGTGGGCTGAACGCCTTTAGCGAGCCAGTCTTTTGCCTTTGCTTCGTCTACCACGATTTCTGCGGGGTTAGCGGTGGGGTTATAGTGACCAACTTTGTCAATATATGCTCCATCACGCGCGTTTCTGCTGTCCGTAATAACGATACGGTAGAAGGGGGATTTCTTATCGCCCATTCTGGTTAATCTCATTTTTACTGCCATTTTAGTTTTCTCCTTAAATATTTGTAAAATTTATTTTTTTATTTATTTGGCTATGTCACAAAAAATGACCATTTATTTAAAATCTGAACATTTTATTGTTCTTCATTTGTTTCATCATCAGTTTGGTTTGCTCAAACTGTTTTAATACGCGGTTTACTTCTTGAACGCTTGTTCCGCTACCCTTTGCTATCCTGTTTTTGCGGGATGAGTTAATGATTGACGGGTTTTCACGCTCTTTCATAGTCATTGATTGAATAATGGCTTTCATTGTAACCATCTTTCTTTCATCAATATCTTCTTCCCTAATTTTGAACTTACCGCCCATACCGGGTAACATTGATAGAACGTCTTTTATACCGCCCATCTTTTTCATTGTTTCGAACTGAACTAAATAATCGTCTAAAGTAAAGGAATTTTCCCTAAACTTTTTCTCCATTTTTTTAGCCTGTTCTTCGGTAACGGCGTCTTGCGCCTTTTCAATGAGCGTTAAAACGTCACCCATACCGAGTATTCGGTTTGCCATACGGTCGGGATAGAACGGCTCTAAATCACCGAGTTTTTCACCAACCGAACAGAACTTAATCGGCTTACCAGTAACGGCTTTCATTGAGAGAGTTGCACCGCCCCTTGTATCGCCGTCAAGTTTAGTTAAAACTAAACCCGTAACTTCTAAACGCTTATTAAAAGTATCGGCAACTTCAACCGCAACTTGACCGGTCATAGAGTCAACTACTAAAAGAATTTCTTGAGGGTTTACTTCTTCTTTAATTTTTTCAAGTTCCTTCATCAAGTCTTCATCTATCTGAAGTCTACCCGCAGTATCGATTATAACGGTATCAAAGCCGTAAGATTTAGCGTAAGCAACGCCTTCTTTTGCAATTTTAACGGGGTTGCCTTGCCCTTTTTCAAATACGGTACAACCCGCTTTTTCACCAACGACTTTTAACTGGTTAATGGCAGCAGGGCGATAAACGTCACACGCGACGAGTAGCGGTTTTTTACCCTGTTTTTTAAGTAGCATACCGAGTTTACCAACTAGCGTGGTTTTACCTGCGCCTTGTAAGCCCGCCATCATAATAACCGTTGGCGGATTGCCTGATGCAAGTTTACTGTTTGCGCTACCCATCAAAGCAATAAGTTCTTCATTTACGATTTTAATTACCTGTTGGGTGGGTGATAAACTCTTTAAAATTTCCTGCCCTACCGCGCGCTCGCTTACCTTTGCAACAAAATCTTTAACTACCGCAATGTTCACGTCCGCTTCCAAAAGCGCAATGCGAACTTCACGCATAGCAGTTTTAATTTCAAGTTCGGTAAGCCTGCCGTGCTTGGTTAGTTTAGAAAAAATATGATTAAGTTTTTCGGAAAGTCCTGAAAACAGCGCCATTATTTACCTATCAAATCAAAAATTTGTTCACCAAGGTCTTTATCTTTAAGGGATACTTTTTTAGCAATAGCCTTTAATTTACCATTATTTTGATAAATATGAAGTATCTCTTCATACTCATCAAGTTTTTCTTTTACCTTTTTCACCGCCGCGTAAACGCTTTGGCGGGTATTACCTTCAGGTTCGGCAATTTCAGACAAAGATAAATCATAATAATAATGCGAACTAAACAGTTCCCTTTGCCTATCCGTTAAAAGCCCTTGATAAATTTCAAAAAGTTCAATATACCTTAAATCTTTTTCCATAATAAAAACCAAAGGTGTAAAACCATTTTGCTTTACACCTTGATATTATACATATAGATTTAAGCCCTGTCAAGCGTTTTTACTTGACAGTTATAAATTTTTAATACTTATTTACTATTTTTTGCAATTCATCATAAAGTTTTTCCATATCGGAAACCAACTTAAACTGCGTTCTTGCCCTATCTAGATTGTGATTTTCCCTTTTAGTATGGAAATACACGTCCCCTTCAAGATGGTCTGCTAAAAAGCGCATACCACATTCGTAAGTCATTAAAATTGCGCCGGTAACTAGGTTTTCTTTTTCTATAGCAGTAATGCTATCGCCAAGCGCGTAAAGATACCCTTTAACGTACTGTTCGAAAAGATTTATATCAAAATTTACCTTGCTTAAATCTTTTTCGTCTTCGTTAGCGGGGTTACATCCAAAGCGGATGCTATCTCCAAAATCGTAACAAATACTGCCGGGCATTATAGTATCAAGGTCAATAACCGCAACGGGCTTTCCACTAACTACGTCAAGCATAACGTTATTGAGTTTAGTATCGTTATGCGTTACTTTGGTCGGCATTTTACCGCTTTCTAAAAGGTCAACTATTTTACCGCAATATTCTACCCTATCCAAAACGAATTTTATTTCTTCTTTTACGTCTTTTGCTCTATTTAATTTATCAGCGGTAAGCGCCGCTAAAAAATCTTTGAAACGCTTTTTTGTGTTGTGGAAATTAGGGATAACTTCAAAAAGTCCGCTAGCATCAAATTCAGATAATAAATTTGCAAAGTTACCAAACGCAACCGCGCTTTGATAAAAATGTTCTGGCTTTTCCACAACTTGATAAGCAACTGCATCCGTTATAAACTTATAAACCCTAAAATAACCTTGACTTTGTTCGTCAAAATAATACGATTTTCCGTCTAAAGTATATACCAAAGATAAACTTTCCCTATCGGGGTTACCACCGCGCTCTAAAATCTTACTTCTACTAAATTCCGTCACGGATTTTATATTTTGCATAAGTCCGTCAACGTTTTTAAATATTTTATTGTTTATTTTTTGCAAAATAAAATCGGTATTTTTTTCACCGTTAATAATTTTTGCAAGATAAGTTTCGTTAATATGCCCTTCGCCGTAACGTTCACAAGAAACTAACGCGCCTTCAATTTGAAAGTTTTTAATAATAGAGTTAAAATCGTACATAATTTTCTCCTTTGCTAATGATTTAATTATACATTATTTATAATAACGCGCGTTTATAATAAAATATAAAAAATTTGCACAAAAAGACAAAAATCGAGCAATTGTATCAAAAAGCCCGATTTTTAATTATTATAAGCAAGTAAACTAATTCACGATTATACTGCCGTGTTCCAT
>JAFVOV010000051.1 GCA_017505675.1 Clostridia bacterium | reverse complement strand
GAATCTGCCGAGCGCATCTGGACCTACGTTAAGTAAGTAATTAACACCGCGCGCATTTAAATATTCTTTAATCTCTCTAACTTTTTCAGCATCTTTCCAATTATTATCAAAAGTCTTGTATCCCCAAGTATCATTAAGCGTTGTGGGAGATTCTACTAATTGTTCGCCCATATCTTCGTCAGGTATTTGATTATCATTCATTGAGCGATAATCCCCCAACCCGTTTCCGATACGAGAATTTATCAAACAATTTGGTTGGTATTTTTTAACCAAATCAAAAAGTTCTTTACTTTGTTCCGGTTTAATCGTATGCGGTGTATCAAACCAAATCAAACATAAATCGCCGTAATTTGTAAGCAATTCTTTAACTTGCGGAATACTTTTACTATAAAAATACTGTGAAAAATCTTTTTTATCATCTTCAGGAAAATCCCAGTTGTTCACCCAATAACTACACTCTTTGTTTCCTGCCCAGGCTGTTTTACCGCGCGTCCACCCGCCACCGTTAGGCTCGTGCCAGTCAATTTCTTGAGAATAGTAAACGCCAAATTTTAAACCGTATTTATAACAAGCCTCGGCAAGTTCTTTTATAACGTCACGCTTAAACGGCGTTGCATCCACAACATTAAATTTATCCACCTTACTATGGAACAATGCAAAACCTTCGTGGTGTTTTGCCGTGATAACAAAATATTTCATCCCCGCGTCAACGGCTAACTTAACCCATTCTTCAGCATTAAAATAAATAGGGTTAAAAACGGTTGCTATCTGCTCGTATTCTTTAACGGGGATTCTAAAATATTGTTGAGCCCAATCACCATATCCCCACGTCCTTTTGCCTTTCCATTCACCACCTATAACACTATATAACCCCCAATGAACGAAAAGCCCAAATTTCGCCTCTTTAAACCATTGTTTAGAGTCCATAAAAAATCTCCTTAATAGTTTTCTTATAAATATGATACTCTAAAACCGTAAAATAGTCAATTATTACATTTTGTAAAAAAATCTAAAAATTTATAAAAAAGTTCATCCTAAATTTAACGCAAAACGGTTCTTGAATATTATTTAGGTAGAACGAACGATTTACGCAAAGAATCAGAACCTACGGCAAGCAGTTTATATAAACTTGCGGTTTTATTTAATACTACAGCCGATTTTCTTATAGGTTTAAGTGATAATTAAAAAAATTTAACCCATCCGAAAAAATTTCGGATGGGTTTATTTTATTCATAAATTTACTGAATATGAATTTTTTCACTATCGGTAAAACCTTCAATTATGATATAAGCGTCACCCGGCGTTAAATCAATATCTATTTTATTACCGCCGATAACTTCCTTTTTATCTCTATGAATTTTTGTAAACGCCATAGACTTACTAAACGTCAACGTTTCTTTTGCCTTTTCACAAATACTGTTGTTTACAACTATATACATATTATATATTTTACCGTCTTTATGATAATCAAAACAACCTATAAATAAATTACCGCCTGAAATTTCTTTTAAGTTCCCAAACGTTTCTAATCTATCGTCTTGAACGGGGACTTCGTTATTAGGCATTTTACCCACTTGAATATAACCGTTAAACGCAGCGTTTAATATATATTCATCTTGGAACTTCAATTCCTTATTTATTTGTTGTACTAAATAGTAATTAGGCGTTTTATGCCCGTATTCGTGAATACACATTCTTTTGTTGCGCGGAGTGGGCACCCAGTAAGTATAATAACATATACCTTTGGTGTTATAAGCAAGCGCGGTGTTCACTTGCCAACGGAGTTCATCATCATTAGGAACTCTAGTTGCGGTATCCCACGTTCCGTTTTGAACGAAACACACTAGCGGAATATTCGCCTGCGCGCTATACTTATACGATAAATGCAGTTGTAAAAAATACTGCTCTAGCATATAAGGGAATTCATACCGCATAGGATAATAATCATAACTAAACATTTCCGGTTCGGCTTCTGCCATATAAGTATCGTAATACTTTATATAATCAGGGTCGTTCGGAAGCCACCAGTCTGCATCAGGCATATAAATAGGACCATTAGGGAACGCCCAAGTTGGCGCGTACACTTGCAATAAGTTCATAAAGAACATTTTATCAGGGAATACTTTTTTAAATGCGCGTTTAATTTCCCTTGCCCTTTTCCAGTCCTTATACCCCGCTTCGTCAATATAATGAATACCCGCAAAAGACGAATATTTTTCTGCAAGCGGTTTATATGCCTTTTCAAAATATTCAATCATCTCTTCTTCACTTTTGGTAGTAACTATATTTTTAAGCCCCACCACTTCTTTATCACGGAATAAAAAATTCAAACCGCGTTTATGAAGATGTTCAAACATATCTAAAGTAACTTGGTTATCTTCACGGTTAAGAGCGCTTTCCGTCTGTAAAAGCGTATTAAAATTACAGTCTTTCAAATCGTCATACGCTTGGTCTATGGTTACTTGAACGTTATGGTCTTTAATATATCTTCCATAAACAAGCGGTTCAACGTACGCACCGATAAGCATTTCTTCTTCAGGCTTGTTCGGGAATTTAATTTTAGGTAATAATTTTGCTTTAGCCATAAAGGTCATCTCCTTAAAAAGGTATTCTCTATTTAAATTGTACCATAGCAAGCGCGGTTTTGCAATACTTTTTTTAAAATTTAAATAGCAAAATCGACAATATTTTACTAACGATTTTGCGATTTTTTAACATACGTTTAATTATGTAAAGAAATCACAAAAAAGTCGCCTTTAACTTAAAAGCGACTTTTGATTACTTAATAATTTTTAACTTTTCCACTATGCCATATAAGTTATCCGCATATTCACAAAATCCCTTATCGTTAGGGTGCAGAACGTCACTTATAAAATAATCTGATGAACGTGGCACAAGTGGCAACCCGTCCACCGTGAAAACGGAAGGATATTTGCTATAAAGATTTTTCAAAAAACTTTGCATTTCATCAAAAGAAATTAAAGTTTCTTTTTCTTTATCTTCTATCCCACCACGCCAAATAGGCGTTATTGCGATAATTTTAGAGTTAGGGAATTTTTCAGTAAGTTTATCCATAAAAACGGGCGCAGTAGTTTTTATATCACGGTTTTTAGACCAGTCGTTAGTGCCAAACGCAACGAAAATAACGTCAGGCATCACACCTATATCTTCGCTTATAAGTTCGGCGTTAAAAAATGCGCCACCGATACTATGGTTTATAGAATGAGCGTCAAAATATCTTGAAATTTTATTCGCATAAGAGCCGGAAGGATATTCCGCTGTGTAACCTTGCGTTATAGAATCGCCTATGAATAAAAAATTCCTATCCGTTTTATAAGGCTTAAAAGTAGCGCCGTTATCAATTTCAAAACTTTTTATAACGCTTCTAAATAAATTCGGCAAATATACCGTTACCCTTTTTTCTTTTTTGGGCAGAACTATAGATAAATTTATCTCTCCGTCAGCATATTTATTATAACCTTCGTGAATAAATATTTCCCCGTCGATAAAAACGTCAACGTAACAAGCGCACTGCGAAGTTGCAACTTGCGTATTAAATTTAATATTTACATTTTCAGTATTAGAATAAAAATCAATAACTACGTTAGAAGTTGCCAAACTTTTTTTGTAATTATCTGGAACGTTATCGTTATTTAAAAGAATAACCTTTTCTTGTTCGGCATTAAAACGATAAAATTCAATCGCGCCGTCTTTTTCAATTATTCTGCACGCCCCAAAAACAGCGCTTTTTAATTCGTTAAAATTAACTAGCATTTTATTGTTTTTTACCACATCTCTATTTTACGTATTTTTCAAAATCTTGCTTAACCATTTCAAACTTTTCCGCCGCCTGTGATTCGTTTTCACATTTAAGCGAATAGTAAACTTTTAGTTTTGGTTCTGTTCCGCTTGGGCGTATACATATAAAACTTCCGCCCTCAAGTTCATAGTAAACGGCGTTTACTTTACTGCAATCTATGCTTTCAACCGTTCCGTCGGCAAGTTTTCTTTCCGCCTTACTGTAGTCACGCGTTGCAACCACTTTAATTCCAGCAACTTCGCTAATTGCAACAGTCTTCATCTTATCAACTACCGCGTTCATTTCTTTCATTGCGTTAAGCCCGCTATATTGCACGCTTACGTTAGTATCAAAAACGTATCCGTATTTAGCATATAATTCTTGTAGTTTTGCATAAACACCCACGCCTTTATAGGTATAATAACATACCATTTCTGCAAATAACATACTTGCAACAACCGCGTCTTTATCACGGCAATGCGTTCCGCGTAAATAACCGCAACTTTCTTCAAAACCAAAAATATATTCACGGCGACCAGTATCGTCAAGTTGTTTAATTTTTTCACCTATAAACTTAAAGCCTACGGGCGTTTCAATAAGTTCTACGCCGTAATCGTCTGCAATAAGTTTTGCCATTCCCGTAGTAACGAAACTTTTAACGGCAAAACCTTTTTTAGTAAGTTTACCAGTTTCTTTTAAACGGCAAAGAATATAATCTAAAAGCAATACGCCTGCTTGGTTTCCCGTTAGGTTAATAAATTCTCCTTTATCGTCGCGGATAGCAACGCCTAATCTATCGCAATCAGGGTCAGTACCGAAAACAACGTCCGCTTTTTTAAAGTCTGCCATTTTAACCCCTAAAGTTAAGGTTTCCGGCAATTCAGGGTTAGGCACTTGAACGGTAGAAAATTCAGTATCCTTAACCGTTTGTTCAGGAACTATAGTTGCGTTTATACCCATTTTCTTTAATATGGTAGTTACGGGAATATATCCGCTACCGTGAACGGGCGTATAAACTAACTTAATATTTTTGCCCGTCTTTTTTACTTCCTTGGGGGAAAGCGATAACTTTTTAATAGTTTTATAATACTTTCTATCAAGCGCTTTTGGAACACACTTAATATTTTTAACTATTTTTTCGTTATAAAGAATTTTGTCTGATAAACAATCGCCGATAGCGTTTATGTAATCAACTACTTTTGCCGTTGCTTCGGGCGACATCTGCGCGCCGTCTTCACCGTAAACTTTATAACCGTTATATTCTTTAGGGTTATGGCTCGCGGTTATCATTATGCCTGCTATAGTCTTTAATTCCCTAACCGCGTAAGAGAGCATCGGAACGGGGTGAACGTCGCTAAAAATATACGTTTTAATTCCGTTAGATGCCAAAACGACGGCTGACGCATAAGCAAATTCGTACGAAAGTCTTCTAGTGTCGTATGATATTACAACACCCCTTTTCATTTCGTCCGCGCCTAAAGATTTAATATATTCACAAAGTCCTTGGGTTGCTCTTTTAACGGTATAAACGTTCATCATATTAATACCAAGCCCGATTATCCCGCGCATACCAGCAGTGCCGAATTCCAAATCTTTACCAAAACGGTATTCTATTTCTTTAACGTTATCATTTATTTCATTAAGTTCTGCTTTTTCCTTGTCATTTAAAAGTGAACTTTCTTTCCAAGTATTATAAATATCTAAATACATTAAATTTCTCCAAAATATCAATTTACCACGGATTTAATTTGACTTTTTGTGGCTCTATAAATATAATTATACATATAAAATGAAGATATGTCAAAGATTTTTCTTTTTTTGCCCTACTCAAATGGAGTAAAATTAACTTCCAAATAAATTTAAGACAAAATTTTTAAAAAATATTCGGCAAACAGTTGACAACAAAGTCGCATTTTGATATAATTCATTAGCATTGTCTACGGAAGTTAATGCGGGTGTAATTCAATGGTAGAATTCCAGCCTTCCAAGCTGGCAGCGTGGGTCCGATTCCCATCACCCGCTCCACAAACTCTCGGAGGGACTCTGAAAACGCACCTGTAGCTCAGTTGGATAGAGCATCGGCCTTCTAAGCCGAGGGTCAGGGGTTCGAATCCCTTCAGGCGCACCATCATGGCGGGTGTAGCTCAG
>JAFVOV010000050.1 GCA_017505675.1 Clostridia bacterium | reverse complement strand
GCGGGGTGATGGAAAAAGAATATATTGAAAAAATTATTCCCGTGATATTAAAGCACGACCTTTTAGTTGTTTCAGATGAAATTTACGCCGAACTAACTTATGGAAAAGCGCACGTTTCGATAGCGTCTTTTAGTGAACTTAAAGATAGGGTTGTGTTAATCGGCGGGTTTTCAAAAGCGTTTGCTATGACGGGGTGGCGCGTTGGGTACGTTTGCGCGCCAGAAAGTATTACTGCGGCAATGCTTAAAATTCATCAATACGCAATTATTTGCGCGCCTATTTTTTCCCAACACGCAGCGCTTGCAGCGTTAAAGCGCGGTAAGGAAGACGGATTTTCTTCGGTTAAAGAAATGCGCGAAGAATACGATAGGCGCAGAAAATTTATGTTTAAAACTTTTAACGATATGGGGCTTAACTGTTTCGAGCCAAAAGGTTCGTTTTACATATTCCCGTCCGTTAAAGAAACCGGTATGACGGGCGAAGAATTTGCAACTAAACTTTTAGAATCTAAAAAAGTTGCAGTCGTTCCGGGCAATGCTTTTGGGGAATTCGGTAAATATTACGTAAGATGTTCTTATGCGTATTCAATGAAAAATCTTGCAGAAGCCACCGAAAGAATAGCGGAGTTTATTAAAGAACTAAAACGCTAACCGAATTAAAAGGGGAATTTATGGAAAAGATTATTATCGTAGGCGCAGGGCTTTCCGGCGCTACTATAGCAAGACTTCTTGCTGAAAGTGGCAATGAAGTTATAGTGATAGATAAAAGAGAAAATATCGGCGGTAACGCATACGATTACGTTGATAAAAACGGCATAACCGTTCAACCGTACGGACCGCATATTTTTCATACTAGCGATAAACAAGTTTTTGATTTTTTATCAAAGTTTACCGAATGGAAAAAATACGAGCATAGGGTTTTGGCTAAAGTTAGAAAAGATAAATTAGTACCCGTTCCGTTTAATTTGACGGCGCTGTTTTCTTTATACCCTAAAGAAAAAGCCGAAAGAATAAAAGAAACGCTTATAAGCGAGATAGGCGAAGGCAAAAAAGTGCCTATCTTGCAACTTAAAAAACATCAATCTGAAGAAATAAGAAAGTTTGCGGATTTCGTTTATAAAAACATTTTCTACATTTATACCTTAAAGCAATGGGGCTTTAAACCCGAACAACTTGGCGAAGCGGTTATGAATAGAGTTCCCGTTTATCTTTCTGAAGAAGACAGATATTTTACCGACGAGTTTCAGTTTATGCCAGCGGAAGGTTTTAGCGCAATGATTTCAAATATTTTGCGCCACCCAAAAATAAAATTAAAACTCAAAACGGACGCTAAAAAAGAACTTACCTTATCAGACGGGCAAATTTATTTTGGTGGAAAGCCTTTAGACGGCACGCTTATTTATACCGGTTGCGTTGACGAGTTGTTTGATTATAAATACGGCGTTCTGCCCTATAGAAGTTTAAAGTTTAAGTTTGAAACTATTAAAAAGCCGTCTTATCAACCGGCGGCGGTTGTGAACTATACAACTTCACATAAATATACTAGAATATCGGAGTTTAGCAAGTTCACTTGCGAACAAAAAGAAAACACGGTTATAGTAAAAGAATATTCAAAGCCGTTTAAAAAGGGTAAAAATATACCTTATTATCCTATTCCGATATCTAAAAATTACGAGCATTATAAAAAGTATGAAGAAGAAGCAAAGCAATATAAAAACTTATATCTTCTAGGTCGTCTTGCAAATTATAAATATATAAATATGGACGTAGCAGTTAAAAACGCAATGCTTTTATACGAAGAAATTACGGGCGACACCGTAGAATAAACAAAATTAAAACTCGACTTGTTAAAAGCCGAGTTTTTTTAATCATAAAATTTCTTGATTAATTTTTCAGTTTTTGCTATACTATATTCGTCACACAAATTAAATAGTCAGTTATAGGGATAACTCTTTATTTTTTTAAAGGGATAATTTTGCTTATTTTAGTTAATCATTGAATTTGAAAAAATGCAAATTCCACTTGATTAACTACGATAGGTTATCCTACGGCTATATTGAGATTTGTGTGACAACAACGGAGTTTGCGTTTTTGTGCGCTAACTTCGGTTGGCGCACTTTTTTATTTAAGGAGAAATTTTATGAAAAACCAAAAATTATATAAGGATATAAAAAAACTATCTAAAAAAGTAGACGAAAGACTTAATAGAACGAAATATTTGCTATCAGGTCGTTCGCTTTATGATAGTACCTTTTTAATTTTATTTTTTATTCCTTTTGGCTTTTTGTATTTGTGCTTTTATCGTCCTATCAAAAAGTTGGTTTATAGGTGTCAAATAAAAAATTTTGATGCTAAAAATCAGGTATTGATTAACGATTGCTGTAACTACTTTAAAACAAAACTTCCTTTTTTTCAAGATGCAATAGAGAATTATAAAAATGACTTTTTTAGTTCAAAAAAGAGTATTTGCAACGAGCATTTAAAAATGAATTTTATAGAGCATAATTATAGCGTGTTTGTAGATGCTAACGGGTTTGCGGGATATTCATTTAAAGATTATAAATTAGAGCATATTAGTGAAGAAACTTTACGGGCGTTAAAATACGTGGTTTTTTACAGTTTAAGAGAAGAGATAGAAAAACAAATTAAACAAAACGAAAATGTTTATAAAGAGTATGAATTATCGGTTGATTGTTGGGAAGGTCGTTATGACACTGAATACCGAATTTATTTAAGATACAAAGGGGAAGAATATCAATTAGAAAGTTGGTAAAAATTTAATAATAAAAAAGAGCCTTTTTAAGGCTCTTTTAAGTTTTAAAATTTTTTAATTTTCTTCTATATTGGTGTCTTCGCTATCGTCCAACACGCTTGCCGTTTCAATAGGGGGTTGGCTTTCACATTCTTCAAGCGTTGCAAATTGCGCTTCTTTTTCCGCTTGTTTAAGTTCTGATTTTTTCTTAAAGGTAGCGAATAAAAATCCTATTAAAATTGTGCTATAAAAACCAAGACCGCGCCATACCATCATTGCGGGGAATGCAAGACCTGCCGTTAGACCAAAAGAGAATAGAACGAAGAACGATAAGTCTGACGCGCCAACGTTACCGGGCGTGGGAACGAATGACACCGCCACGAAAAGCAAGAAAGTAATTTGCAAAACTTGTAGCCATTCCATTATAAAACTTTCCGTTACGCCAGTAGTAAAGCCGAAGAATTTAAGTGAGAAAAAGGCTATTGACGCGCAAGCGATATTTTCAAGTAAACTTATAATAAACGCCGTTAATGCAACCAAAGGTTTACGCGCAAGTTTTTTAAGACACCTTGCGTTATGAATAACGTTTTTAACCGTTTTTGCTTCCGTTTGTTCGGGCGTTCTTATAATGCGCAGTTTACTGCCAAGCCATATAACGAAATGAACGAGCGCCGCGCCCACTTTTGGCATCAAGCAGAAAACGATTACCAAGAAAGGCGCTAAAATACAGGTGGATAAACCTATTATTGCTAAAACTTGGAATTCCGTTCCGAATGCTGAAACTAAACCTTCAGGGGTGTTTAGTACGTTGGTTTTTAAAAATATTAGGGACACCGCAGATAATAGAACGAACGCAATTTGGTTTAGAAAGTACGCCGCTATCGGCATTGAAGATGCAACGCCACCATGAACGCCGTGTTTTGAAAGGTGATAAATTTCAAACGGTTGACCGCCTACGGCAAGGGGGGTAATATTATTATAGTAAAGCCCTACTATCCCCGTTTCCATACAAGTTCTAAAATGATATTTTTTAGTAAGAGATTTGCAAAGTACGGATAGTTTAAACCCTTTAAAGAAATAAAAAAGTCCTAAAGAAAGAATTGCTAAAAGTAAGAAAACCCAGTTTGATAAAAAAATTTGTTTAATATCTTCCCAAGTAGTAACGGGTCTACCTGAAGCAAAAAAGTCTTTATACGCGGTAAAGGCAAGAACGCCCACCATAAAAACAATAAACAGTATAGAAATAACCGTTTTGAAAGTTTTTTGCCTTTTATAAATAATATCGTCTTTGGTAATACCAAAAATACGCTTCATTGCCATTTGCTTGCCGATAGTTTTATCGCTTTTCATCTCAACGAAATCGGCTTTTTGAATGTCAACTTCTTCGTGGTTTGCGTGGGCTAAAAATTCCTTTTCCGATACTTCAACAATAATAGGTTCGGAATTTTCATCCATATCAATTTTGGTAATTACGGGTGAATTTTTCTTTCTTCTCATATAGCAACATTATAATTTAAACTCTAATAAAAGTCAACGGAATAAGGCATTTTCCTAAAAATGGCTTGACAGTTTAGGTCGTATATATTAAAATTATATCGTTGAGAGGAGGCGCGGTGTGAAAATAGCGTTATTTACAGACAGTTTCTTGCCCGGCATAGGTGGCACGGAAAACGTCGTTTTAAGATTAGGGGAAGAACTTTCAAAAAATCACGAAGTAATGGTTTTTGCGCCTGATTATCATAGGGAATTTGCAGATGATAAGTTGCCGTTTAAGGTTGTTCGTTCAAAAAGCATAGGCGTTTCAAAAAGCGATTTTTGGGCGTTACCAGCGCTTTCAAAAAACGTTAAGCAGGCTATAAACGAATTTAAGCCCGATATCGTGCATTCACACACGCAAGGTATGCTTGCCGATTTTGCAAATAAATACGCAAAAAAGAACAATATACCGTCGGTTACAACGGCGCACACAAAATTTTCATATTGCTATAAGCACGCGCTAAAGTTACCGTTTTTAGTTAAACCTGTTATGCTCCGCATAGGGCGTAGGGTTAAAGATGCCGATAGGGTTACTGCCGTTTCCGCGTCAATGAAAGAAGAAATTGCGCTTTACGGGGTGAAAGATAAAGAAATTACCGTTATAAGAAACGGTAGTGACTGTAAAATTCGTGAAAAAGTTGATAAGGCGCGTAACGATAGGTTTGCATTATTATACGTTGGTTACATAATCAATTATAAAAATCTTAAATTTTCACTTGACTGTTTAAAAGAATTAAAAGAGCGCAGGCGCGATTTTGTTTTTAATATGATAGGGCGCGGTCCGAGTGAAAAGTCCATTAAGCGTTATATAAAAAAATTAGGGCTTACTGATAACGTTATAATGAACGGCGCAGTTACCGATAGAGCCGTGCTTGACGAAATTTACGCAAAATCAGATTTGTTTTTGTTTACAAGTATATTTGATAGCGACGGCTTGGTTACTACCGAAGCCGCTGGAATGGAAACGCCGTCACTCGTTTTAGAAGGCACGGGCGCGTCTGAAAAGTTTACTGACGGCGTGACGGGTTTTATGGCAAAAAACAGCGTTAAAGGCGTTGCAGATAAAATTGAAGAACTTATGGGAAACCCTGAAAAATTAACTTCAGTTGGCAAAACTGCAAAAAAGATTATTATACCTTGGACGGAAATTACCAAGCAGTATGAAAAAATTTATATTGAAGAAATAGAAAAAAAGAAAAAATAGAAAAAGCAAAATAAAAACGGCGGAATTTTTTCCGCCGTTAATTTTTTATTCAGGTAAAAGTTCTACCGTTATTTCAAAGGTTTTTAAGTTGATAATTAAGTTGTAAGTTCCAGCATTTTTAAAATAACAAGATTTACCGCTACTTATTAAAACTTTACCCGTATCCACAACAGTTAAACTATAGGTTCTATAATTAGCGGAGTGGAAATCTGGTAAACTATCGTATTTATCCACCGTTATTTGATGATGGAATATATAAGGAACGCCCGCTTCATAAGGTTGTAGCGTAATAAAATCCGCACCGTCATAGTAAACGCAACCATAAGTAGCCGTATCGGGATTTATAAGTTCCATACGCACGGCGTAGGTTTTTCTGTTTATATAGATATTGTAGTTACCGCCCACGTTTACTGTAACGTGCGTTTTTCTAGCGGATGCAAGTTTATCGTTGATACTTTCGTCTAACGTTACCTTATAATTGCTTGTGTGAAGATGATTGTAAAAACTGATGATTTTGCCTGCGGTAACGTTAAAGTTATTGACAACGAACTCGTCTGCGTTAGCAGGATTTACGCTCATTTCAACCCAACTTGTTGCCACGCTGTAAATACTACAATTTTTAATCGTATAGTAAACGGGTGTGGTTATTTCTGCCTTGTATTCCATATCGAATTTAAGCGTTTTAACGTCAAAAGTTAATTTGTAAATTCCCGCTTTTTTAACGTTAATTTGAATATCGTAGCCCTGTTCTTTTTCTTCTTCGGCATACTCTAAATCAGCGCTATCACCAAGCGACGCGTATAAATCCTTATAATCGTCGGTAACGATAAAAAAATAATCGTCAACGTAAAGGTATAAGTTATCGTAAACGCGTTTATCACCGTCAATAGAAAAGTATTTCATCTCAAAAAATTCGCCGTTCACTTCCATCATTAAAGAAAAACCGGGCGAAGTGTAATAAGTAGTATCTTCTTCTATATCAAAATGTTCGGTGTCAATATTTTCAGGGGCAACCGCTTGAATATCCGCATTATAATCTTTAGTTGACGGGTCGGCCGTTTCCGCGTTGCAACCCACGAACGTTAGTCCGAATATTAAAACGAGTAAGGTTGATATAAAACACAAAAAGTTCTTTTTCATATTTAACTCCTTTTTTTGAAATATTTATGCAATAAAGTTCAAAAACAATAACGAGTTGCCGAATATAAATTTGTGAATTTTTATTAGTTTATAATATTGAGCGTAATTTTTGCCGTTTCTTCAGGTGAAATTTTAACGGTTGCGGGGTAAACGCCTGCAGTTTTAATGTTGGGTTGAATAATGATTTTTTTCTTGTCAATATCGTAACCCATTTCCGCAAGTTTATCTGCAACTTCTTTGTTGGTAACGCTACCGAAGAATTTTCCGTTCGCGCCACTTTTAACTTGAACGGTAATTTCCGTACCGTCAAGTTTTTCGCGCAGAGCCTTGTTTGCTTTCAAGGCTTCTTGCCTGTGAAATTCTTGCGCGGCTTTTTGTGATTTGTTTTCGTTAATCGCTTGCGCGTCAGCAGGTTTTGCAAGCCCTTTTTTAATTAAAAAGTTCTGCGCAAATCCGTCTTTTGCGTCTATTATGTCGCCCGCTTTTCCCGAGCCTTTAACGTCTTTAAGTAAAACTACTTTCATAAAAAACCCTCCAAAAAATGTCAAATATCTTTCTATCGTAAATATTTTAACTCTAAAAGTGGTAAAAAGTCAACGCTTACCGTATCTTTTTATAAAAATTGCCTATAATAATTTTACAAGGAGATTTTATATGTATAAAAACAGTTGTATTAAATGTGACGTAGAAAAGTGTAAACACAATGCAGACGGTTGTAACTGCGAACTTGAAAGTATTAAGGTTACTTGCGGTTGCGGTGAACAATGCACTTGTTGCGGTGATTATTCAGAAAAAGAATAATTAAAAAAATTTCACATTAAAGGGAAAGAAGGTTGCAAAATTTTGCAACCTTCTTCTTCATATATTATTCGGAAAATCTGTCAATTGTGGGAAAAACCCCACTTTCCAAGTAAAAATTCGTATTTTTTGGCGTTTTTTATAAACTATGTGTCTATTTTACCACAAAATTTTTATTTGTCAAGGGGTTTTGAAAAAATTTTTCAAAAAACTTTAATTTTTTTCATTTTTATTTGCTAGTGCGCGCTTAACCGCCGTTAAAACAAGTTGACAAATTCATTTATATACATTATAATATGTAAGTTAAAAGTATAAGCGGGAGTGTACCCGCGCAAAAAAACGAATAAAACATATTTTGCGGAGGCATTTATTATGGCAGAAGAAGTAATACTTACCAAAGAAGGTAAAGAAGAACTTGAAAAACGTTTGGAATATTTAAAACTTACCAAACGCGCGGAAATCACCGAAAGAATTAAAACGGCAAGAGAATTTGGTGACCTTTCTGAAAACGCCGAATACGACGCTGCTAAAAACGAGCAAGCAATGATTGAAGGTGAAATTCAAGAAATTGAAAACAAATTAAAATACGCCGTTATTATTAAAGAAGGCGTTGCTAAAAAAGGCACGGTTTCTTTGGGTAGCAAAGTTGACCTTGTTGATGAAGATACTAACGAAGAAAGCACTTACGAAATTGTTGGTACTACCGAAGCAGACGTTGAAATGGGCAGAATTTCTAATGAATCACCTATCGGTAACGCGCTTCTCGGCAGACGCGCAGGTGAAACGGTTAAGGTTGCCGTTCCTGCGGGCATAACTACCATAATCATTAAAAAAGTATATTAAAATTTTAAGGATAACGCGACATGGAAGAAATCAGAACCGCGCCTATAGCGGAAGAACAAGATTTAAATGAAATTTTAAGAGTAAGGCGTGAAAAATTAGACAATTTAGTAAAGGCAGGCAAAAACCCCTTTGAAAAAGTTAGGTATGATAGAAACGCCTATAGCCAAGATATTAAAGACGATTACGAAAATTACGAAGGCAAAGAAGTTGGTATAGCCGGAAGACTTATAAGTAAGCGCATTATGGGTAAAGCGTCTTTTGCCGTTATTTTAGACGGCAAGGGAACTATTCAGTCATATTTATCTATTAACGATTTGGGTGACGACTATCTTGCTTTTAAAGAATACGATATCGGTGATATCGTTGGTATTACGGGTATGGTATTTAAAACCCGTACGGGTGAAATTTCTATTCACGCGCACAGCATTGAACTTTTAAGTAAATCACTTTTACCTTTGCCTGAAAAATTCCACGGCTTAAAAGATGAAGATACTAGATATCGTCAAAGGGAAGTGGACTTAATTGCAAATCCTGAAGTTAAAAAGACTTTCGTTGCGCGCTCTAAAATTTTAACGGCAATTAGAAATTATCTTGATAGCGTTGGGTATTTAGAAGTTGACACCCCCGTTTTACAGCCGTTAGAAATCGGCGCGGCGGCAAGACCCTTTAAAACGCACCACAACGCGCTTGATATTGATATGTATCTTCGTATAGAAACGGAACTTTATTTAAAACGCCTTATCGTTGGCGGATTTGATAAGGTTTATGAAGTTGGTAGAATTTTCCGTAACGAAGGTATGGATAGGTCGCATAACCCCGAATTTACCACCGTTGAAATGTATCAGGCTTATAGCGATTACTTTGATATGATGGATTTAATCGAAGATATGTACCGCACTATTACTAAAGAAGTTTGCGGAACTTATCAGATTACCTATCAGGGTATTGATATTGATATGGGCAAAAAGTGGGAACGCTTAACCATGGTTGAAGCCGTTAAAAAATATGCCGGCATAGATTATAACGAATGGGAAACCGACGAGCAGGCGCGCGCGGTTGCTAAAGAAAAGGGCGTAGAAGTAGAAGAAGGTGATGAAGCGACTAAAGGTCACGTGCTAATTGCGTTCTTTGACGCGTTCGTTGAAGAAAAACTCGTTCAACCGACCATTATTTACGATTATCCCGTAGAAAACTCTCCGCTTGCAAAGCGTAAACCGACCAACCCCGCGTTTACCGAAAGGTTTGAATATTTCATTTACGCGCGCGAAATGGGTAACGCGTTCAGCGAACTTAACGACCCTATCGACCAAAAAGAAAGGTTTGTTAAGCAGGTTGAAGCAAAACGCGCAAGGGGCGGAAACGACGCGCAAATCGATGAAGATTTTATAACGGCGTTAGAATACGGTCTTCCCCCAACGGGCGGGCTTGGCTTTGGCGTTGACAGGTTGGTTATGCTTTTAACCGACAGCGCGTCTATTAGGGACGTAATTTTATTCCCGACAATGAAACCTATTAAAAAATAAAGGAATATATGGATAATAAATTAACCAAAAGAAGACTGTCCGATTACCTTTCGTACGAGTGGATTTTAATGATTGTCGTTGCGGTTGTGATGATTGTCGTTTGGGAATTTGCGTATACGGTTGGCGCGGTTAGATTAACCGTCGGGCAGGATTTCAAGTATTATTACGACGAGTCTATTTCTTCTCTTTCTGCTACGGATTTTGACGATTTGTTGACTAGTGACGGCACTTTCAGTTATGACGTGTTAAAGCGCCATTATGAAACGCTCACTTCTGATTACAACGTTTTAAGCATTCGTTTGAGTATTCAAGAAGGTGACGTTTTAATAACGGACTCTAAAGAGCCTGAAGAAGGCGCTACCGGTGACGAAAGGCTAATTAGAGCAAAATCTGCGATAGATAATTTTGATTATAATATCTATTGTTTGGATACAATGCTTTCTGATGCAATAACTTATTTAAATCAGTTTGTTGACGGCGAAGTGGTTGGCAATTATCAAGTAGATATCGCTAAACTTAACGATAGCAAAATTAACGACCTGTTTTTAGAAAGGATGAAAAAAGACAATCGTTTCCGTTCTGAAGAACAAAAGCAAGAAGGCTTTAAGTTAGAAAAGGGAAGGATTGAAAAACTGTTAAAAGAAGTTTCGGATTTTAAGTATTTTTTAGATAACGCTCCGGATAGCGCGTTCTATAGATATACTAAATACTCGCAGACTTTTGAATATACTGAAAACGCAGAAGAAAAGGCTAATTATGAAACCCGAATGAATAAAGAAATTTCCGAAGGTAGAGAAAACGCAAGGTATGCCATTAACGCTTCGGCGTTGACGGGCGGCGCGCATAACCCGTCGGAATATTTTAAGATGAGTGGCGCTGATAACGCTGATAACGTTGTGATAATGGCGTTTAACTTTTTAGAATATCAACCGCATTTGCAGTTTGAAGTTATATCTTTTTTCAATACGGTTATTAGAACTTGCAGTAATTTTATTCCGCAATAATTAGTTAAGGAAAATTAAGATGAAAGGAACTTTCATTACTTTTGAAGGGTGTGAAGGCGTTGGTAAATCTCGCCAAATTCATATGCTTGAAGAGTATTTACAAAAGAATAATAAAAAATACTATCTCACG
>JAFVOV010000049.1 GCA_017505675.1 Clostridia bacterium | reverse complement strand
GCAGGTTTCTTGAAAGTTGCAGAAGCAATGAAAGAGCAAGGCAACGTTTAATTTTAAGGGCGCAAAAGTAGCCAAAAATCTAAAAATAAAAAGCACCGCAAGCGGTGCTTTTTTAATTTGATAAGGTTTTTAATATTCTTTTATATTATTAGCATTTGGTGTTCGTTAGTTTTTTGATTTGTTATAAGGTTATAAAGGTCGTTTGCAAGAACGTCCTTTTCAAAGCATTTAAGGGCGGTCTTTTTTAAGGTAGTGGCGTCGCTTTTGCGCGTTAATACGGGGATAGACGAATTATCGCATAGTAGCGGAATAATATCCTTACTTTCGGAATTCACCGCAAGAATTTTTGCGTAAAGTTTTTCAGATAAGCAGTCTTTAACTAAATTAGATTTTATACCTATTAAATTCGCGGTTAAAATTCTTTGAACGCGCGTTTTTGTATAACGCTTTGTGGAAACTTTGTTTACAAGTTCTTCTAACGTTCTGTTGTCTTTTACAAACGCTTTAATTCTATTTTCTAACCCTTCCGTACAGTCGGTTATTTCTGCTATTTCTTCTGTGGTTGAAGTTATAATTTTTGCTAAAGAGAGCGTTTCAAAAATAAAAGGATATTCTTTTAAATCCTTAAACACGAACGGGGGAACGTTCTTTTTTAGCCGTTTTATCTTTCCCGTTTTTAAAACTTCGCGTATGCTAGTAGCGCTAGTTTCGCCTTTTTTAAGCGTTTTATCGTTATGGTCACCACTTCTTAACATAGGGTAAATTAAAATATCGCTATTTAATTTTAATAACGCTTTAGTGTATTCTAGCCCTAAAATATTGTTAGGGGAATTTATTAAACTTTGGTCAAATACTTCACCGTTTAACGCTTTAACGGCTTCAAACTTTGCTTTTGCAAGAGAAACGCCTTGTTCTAAACGCTCTTTGAGCGCGTGGCGGAATTCTTTGCTTTCGTCGTTCATAGCCTTGGCTAATGAAACGTAAGCGTCTTTATCTCCGCTTTCAACGCCAAAGCAAAGGCCGTCTACAACGTTTAATGAGTTAAGTATTTTAACTGCGCCAGAAGCAAAGATTTCTGCGTTTGCCGTTGCAAAAACCGTGGGTAGTTCTATAACTGCGTCAGCGCCTGCTAAAATAGCGTGGCGCGCGCGTGTGAACTTGTCAAGAACGGCAATTTCACCGCGCTGGGTAAAGTTGCCGCTCATTATAACGATAACTTTTTCCGCGCCGAGAGTGTTTTTAATATATTCAATGTGTTTTAGGTGACCTAAATGAAACGGATTATACTCCGCAATTAAAGCGCAAATTTTCATAAAAAATACAAAAACCCCGAATATTTATTTACTTTTTTTATTAAATGGTGTAAAATAAAAACGTTACGAAATATTTTAATAATATTTTACAACATTTGGCGTAAAAACGCAAAAGATTAAAGAGAAAATTAAAAAGGAGCGGATAATTATTATGTCCAACGTTTTGGAAAATATTAAAAAACAAGCAAGTTTATTAAACAAACACGTAGTTCTTCCCGAAGGTGAAGATTCTAGAGTAGTTGTTGCTGCGGCTGCAGCCGTTAAAGAAGGTTTAGCAAGAATAACCCTTCTCGGCAACCCTGAAGAAATTAAGAAAAACAACCCTGACGTTTGCCTTGACGGCGTAAACGTTGTTGACCCTGTTACTAACCCCGATACCGTAAAATATGCGGAAATGCTTTATAAAGCAAGGGAAGGTAAAATCAATAAAAAAACCGGTCAGCCTGAATATGCTGACGTTGACGCTGCTAAAGCATCAATTCTTAAAGATTACACAATGTACGCTGCGCTTATGCTTAAAGCAGGCGACGTTGACGGTTTAGTTTCCGGCGCGTGCCACTCTACGGCAAACACGCTCCGCCCGGGTTTACAAGTTATTAAAACTGCTCCCGGAATTAACACCGTATCAAGCAGTTTCATTATGGTTGCGCCCGAAGGCGAAAACAAATACAACCCCGATGGTGTTGCCGTTTTTGCTGACTGCGCTATAAACATTGAACCCGACGCTCAACAAATTGCAGATATTGCTATCTCTTCTGCTGAAACCGCTAAAACTATCGCAGGTATTGAACCGAGAGTTGCTATGCTTTCATTCTCAACTAAAGGCTCTGGTAACGACGATAAATTCTTTAAGTCCGTACCCAAAATGCAAGAAGCAACCGCTCTTGCTAAAGCCGCTGCTCCCGACCTTAAACTTGACGGTGAATTCCAGTTTGACGCTGCGGTTGCACCCGAAGTTGGTAAATTAAAAGCGCCGGATTCTTCAGTTGCAGGTAATGCAAACGTATTTATTTTCCCGAACATCAACGCGGGTAACATAGGTTACAAAATTGCTCAACGTTTCGGCGGATATATGGCGCTCGGTCCTATCTGCCAAGGCTTTGCAAAACCGATTAACGACCTTTCACGCGGTTGCAATTCGGATGACGTTATCGCGGTTATCGCTATTACCGCGCTTCAAGCGAAATAATCACAAAAAGGAATATATAGAAAATGAAAATTTTAGTTATCAATGCAGGTAGTTCTTCACTTAAATATCAACTTATCAATATGGAAGATGAAAGCGTAGTGCTTAAAGGCGTATGCGAACGTATAACCTTTACGGGTGGTCAACTTACGCAAAAAACTTTCGACGGTAGGGAATGCGTTATAATGCAAGATATGCCCACCCATAAAGAAGCAATGGAACTTGTTTTAAAAGCAATGCTTGACCCCGAAAAAGGCGCGCTTAAGAGCGTTGATGAAATCGGCGCGGTAGGGCATAGAGTTCTTCACTCTGCTGAAGATTTCCACAGTTCAGTTGTTATTGATGACGAAGTTATCGCTATCTGTGAAAAGAACGCTGAACTCGGACCGCTCCACATGCCCGGTAATATCGCGTGCATTAAGAGTTGCCGTGAAGTTATGAAAGGTGTTCCGATGGTTGCAGTATTCGATACTACTTTCCACTCAACTATGCCCGCTAAAGCGTATATGTACGGTATTCCGTATCCCGTATACGAACAATATAAAATCAGAAAATACGGTTTCCACGGCACTTCACACAAATTCGTTAGTGAAGAAACCGGCAAACTTTTAGGCAATAAAAACGCGAAAATGGTTATTTGCCATTTAGGTAACGGTTCTTCAATTTCTGCCGTTAAAGATGGAAAGTGCCAAGATACTTCAATGGGCTTTACTCCGCTTGAAGGTTTGGTTATGGGAACTCGTAGTGGTGATATTGACCCCGCTGCAGTTGAATTTATGAGAGCAAAACTCGGTCTTACCGCTGAAGAAGTTGTAAATTATCTCAATAAAAAGTGCGGTATTTTGGGTGTTAGTGAATTATCAAGTGACCTTCGTGACCTTACCGCTGCTGCGAACGATGGTAACGAAAAGGCTCGCCTTGCGCTTGAAATGCTCGCTTACCGCGTTAAAAAATACGTTGGTAGTTATATTGCGGTACTCGGTGGCGCTGACGCTATAGTATTCACCGGTGGTATCGGTGAACATTCACCGCTTATCCGTGGTTTGGTTATGGAAGGTATGGAATATTGCGGCGCTAAATTCGACGCGAAGAAAAATGAAGAATATTCTTCAGGCGTTGCATACCTTAACGCAGACGACAGTAAGGTTAAAATTATAGTTCTTCCCACCAACGAAGAACTCTCTATTGCAAGAGAAACAAAGATACTTACTTCCGCTAACTGATTTATCGGCGGAAAAAATAAAGTTTTTCGTTAAAATTGTTGACAACCGCCTTTAAATAGTATATACTTGTATGGCTTATTAAGTTGGGTATATTATGATTTTAGACCTTAAGAAATTGAAAAGAAGCGGAAAAGACAGTAGTGGTTTTTTCTTTGAGTATTCACCCGAAACGGAACTATGTGACGTTCCTAACGCTAAAATCGTGCTTCCGATTAAGATTAGCGGGACGGTAACTCTTACTGGTGAACACAGCGCGTATATTGACGGCGAAGCGGTTTTTTCTATCGCAGGTGAATGTACAAGGTGCTTAAAGGATACTGAAAACTTTTACGCAATTAGTTTTCAAGAACAGGTTGAAGAAAATAACCCAGACGGTTATCAGGTTAAAAACGATACGGTTGATTTAAGAACTATCGTTGACGACGCAGTTATGATTAATTCGCCCGTAAGTTTTCTTTGTGATGAAAATTGCAAGGGAATATGTACGGGGTGCGGCGTAAACCTTAATGACGAAGAATGTAAATGTAAAAACAAATAGGGAAGGTAAAGAACATGGCAGTACAAAAAAGTAAAACGTCACAACAGAGAACTAATACGAGATTCGCTCAATGGAAAATTGACGCTCCTAATCTCTCGGAATGCCCCCAATGTCACGAACTTAAAGCATCCCACAGGGTTTGCCCCAAGTGCGGTTACTATAACGGGAAACAAGTTGTAGACGTAGATAAGAAAGAAAAGAACTAATGTGATTTTTTATGGCGTTATTCTAAAATGAAAACGCCTAAATTATCAATAATGAAACACGCGTACATATACGTACGCGCGTATTCTATTTTAAAAAGTAAAGCCACTTAAAAATAAGTGGCTTTTAGCATATTAAATTTTTAATGCCCGACTATCGTTGGGCATATTTATTTTTAAAAAGTTGCAAGACCTAGTAAGTAATCGGCGGAAACGTCATATAACTTGCATAAAAATATAAGTTGTTCGTAATTTAATTCAAACACCCCGTTTTCAAATCTGCTGTATTGTTGTTGTGTCATAAACAATTTTTCTGCAACTTGCCGTTGTGTAAGCCCCACGTTTCTTCTGGCTTCTTTTAATCGCTTACCAACTTCATATTTAACGCTCATTTCATTCCCCTTTGTTAATATGTTGCATTTATATTATAAAAATACATCACAAAACGGCTTGACTTACATCATAAAATGATGTATAATTTAGTAAAATAAACACAAAGGAGGCATTTTTATGTCAAAAAAAAGTAATTTTTTAACTATTATATTGCTTATGCTAACTTTAACGTTGGTTTTAGGTATTACCGCTTGTACGCCACCGCACGAGCATTCGTTTGCAACCACTTGGGCGAACGACGCAAATTATCACTGGCACTCTGCAACTTGCGAACACGAAACGGAAATTGCAGACAAAGCAGAACACACTATGGATGATGGAAATTGTACCGTTTGCGGTTACCACGAACATCAATTTTCATCTGAATGGTCAAAAGACGGTGGTTACCACTGGCACGCGGCAACTTGTGGGCACGAAACGGAAGTCGTAGATAAAGCGGAGCATACTATGGACGGTGGAAATTGTACCGTTTGTAATTATAACGAGTGGGAATTTGCCGTTGCAAATCTAAACGTAGGGTTATTTGATGAAAACATAAATTGGGCGTATGAAACCATTGTCGCTGGTATAAAGGAAACCGAAATAAAATCTAATGCAAATTTAATATATTTTTACAGTTATGACGAAGAAATATATATAGAAAAATGCGACGGTTACTATGACGGATATGCAAATGATGGTAATGGTGGTTGGAATAGTAGTTTAAATGCGACTGAAGCAGACGTTGGGCAAACTTTGGTTATGATGGAAACGTATGCTTCATTAAAAAATATATATAACCAACTAAACGGACTTGAAGCAGTTTATAATGCAGAAACGAAAACCTATATTGTGAATAATGTAGACGAATTTATGCATTGTACGATAGAAAACGGAAGAATAATCAAGATAGAAGCAGGTGAAGGTGAAACCGTATACGGTATTATAAATATAAAGTACGGCGAAGACGCGGTGTTTGAAATACCCAAAGAAATCAAGCACGAACATACCTTTAGCACGGAATGGACTAAAGATGAAAGTTACCACTGGCACGCTTCTACTTGCCCGCATGATAATGAAGTAAAAGATAAAGCAGAACATACTTTAGACGGCGGTATTTGTACCGTTTGCCGTTACGGCGAATGGGAAGTTGCTATAGCAAATCTAAACGTTGGTTTATTTGATGAAAATTTAAACTGGTCGTGGGAAACAGGCGAACGAGATGTTATGTTTGCCGCAATATCATCTAGTGCGAATGTTGTACGAATTTATGAAGAAGAAAAACATTATTATTTAGGTGTTTATTATCAAGAAACATATATAATAAAGCAAGGTGATGATTATGTTGGTTTTTATAATGAAATAAGAATTGGTGACGGCATAGAGAACGGACATTATAACAGTGGGTGGACTAAATATGACGAAACGGAACTCGAGGAGTATGTGAGTATGGCAGACGAATACGATTCATTAAAAAGTTTTTACAATGAACTAACTGGACTTGAAGCAGTTTACGATGCAGAAACGGATACTTATACTGTACTTGTGGAAAATCTTGTTTGTCGTTGCACTATTCAAAACGGAAGAATTGTTAAAATTAAATTTACTGATACTAGATTAAATGACGAGTATAGTGATGTAATTATTAAATACGGTGAAGACGTTTCTATTGAATTGCCTGAAGAACTTAAAAATCTAGCGTAAGGATACGTTAAAACAAAGGAGAAAATATGGTTATGCTTGAATTTTTAAACACGACTTTTTACACTTTTGACAGTGGAATATTTAAGACAATGAATAATTTAGCGGAATCGGCAGGTTCTATATTTACGCCTTTATTTAAAATTATAACGTTGATGGGTGAAAAAGGTTTAATTTTCTTTGCGGTGGCAATAGTTTTAATGCTGTTTGCTAAAACAAGGAAATTAGGGATATGTATGTTTGGCGCTGTTGCGTGTGGAGCGATTTTAACGAACTTAATATTAAAAGATATAATTGCTCGTCCGCGCCCGTTTGAAGAAAGTTTAGAATTTGCAGAGTTTTGGAAGTTCGTAGGGAGTCCTGAAGAAGACGGATATTCTTTTCCGTCAGGGCATATGACGGCTATAACGGCGGCAATGACAGCGTTATTTATTCTATGTAATAAAAAATGGAGTTGGGTTGGTTTTGTGGGCGTGCTACTTATGGGTGTTTCAAGAATTTACTTGATAGCGCATTATGCAACCGACGTAATAGCCGGAATTATAGTTGGCGCGGTATCGGGAGTTATAGCATTCTTTATTACCAAGTTAATTTATACCTTATTAAATAAATATTCGGATAATAAATTTTGCGAGTTTTGTTTAAATTGGAGTTTGTTTAAAAAGAAAGAAAAAACCGATTCAGTTGAATAACGTTAAAAAGTAAAGCCGTGAGTTAATTCTCACGGCTTATTCTTTTTTTTGTTAAATTACGCTTTAATTAAAACGGCGGTGGCGTGAACGCATATTCCTTCTTCTCTGCCAACGAACCCTAAACCTTCAAGCGTGGTTGCGCCTATACCTAGTTTAGAAGTTGGTATATTTAATGCTTTTGCTAAATTTTCGGTTATTACTGGTATATGGTTTAGTAGTTTTGGCTTTTCCGCCATTATTGTTGCTGAAACGCTGTCTACTTTATAGCCTTTATCGTTTATCATTATTAGAACTTTTGCTAAAAGTTCCATACTGTTTGCATCTTTATATTTAGGGTCTTTATCGCTAAAATGATAACCTATATCACGCATTGAAAGCGCGGATAAAATTGCATCCATAACGGCGTGGGTTAAAACGTCTGCATCAGAGTGACCTAAAAGTCCTTTGGTATGTGGAATTTCAATTCCGCCTAAAATAAGTTTTCTATTTTCCACTAATTTATGACAGTCAAAACCCGTGCCGAAACGCGGGGTTTTTTCTTCTTCAAAAGTAAAATCTTCGGGGTAGGTGAGTTTTACGTTTTTAGCGCTACTGTTAAAAGTTTTAAGTTCACCGATATATTCTTTATAAACTTCGCCGTCGTCGTTAAAAGTTTTATCGCCTGCTAAAGCGTAAGCCTTTTTTATAAGTTCGGTTTTAAAACCTTGCGGGGTGTGTACTGCAAAAATACCGCTTTTGCCTAAATATTTAGTTGCCGTTCCGTCTTCTGCTTTAACCAAAGTGTTGGGGGAAGGGATAACGGGTATTGCTCCGCCAAACTTTTTAGCGCAGTCAATACAGTCGCTTATAATCTTTTCCGTAACGAACGGGCGCGCGCCGTCGTGGATAAGCACTATTTCGCCAGTCGCTTTTTCGAGCGCGTTGTTTACTGACTGCGTGCGGGTTTTTCCGCCCAAAACGATTTCACAGTCCGCCCCGCATAAACTTTTAATTAAATCAAAATCACTTTCGCTTGCGGTTATAATATATTGATTTATAAGTCTGCTATTTTTAAAAACTTCAAGGGTGCGTTCTAAAGTGGTTTTTCCGTTTATTTCAACGAGTAGTTTATTTTTGTTAAAACCTGCGCGTTCGCCTTTACCTGCGCACGCAAGAATTAAGGTAACTTTCATATTTTACTCCGTTATAATTCTATAAAGATTTTCCGCTTCTTCTTTTCGTACGGTTTCTTTGATTAACAAAACTTCAAATTTAACTGCACCGCTGTTAAAACCGATTTCTACCACGTCACCAACTTTAATATTATAAGAAGGCTTAACTGAACGCCCGTTTACGCTTACTCTACCGCCGTCACACGCTTCGGCGGCTAAAGTTCTGCGTTTAAGTAGTCTTGAAACTTTCAAAAATTTGTCTATACGCATAAATTTATAACCTTGCCTTTGAAAATTTTTTGTCAAAAAATGTCGTAAAGTAAAAAAAATTTAAAATATTGTGATAATCGCTTGACTTTCTTGACCGAATGGGTTAGTATAATAAAATGTATTATGATAGGTTAATATCGAGTTTTATCGCCTTTTTCAAAAAAATTAGCAAAAAAATAATGGTTTTTTTGCGCTTTTTCTAAAGAAAAGGATGTAAAAATAAAATATCGACCTAACACCGACGAATGTTATTATACAACAAAATATTTGTTTTGTAAACAACGTTGGCAAATAAACAGTAAATTTTTTTAAGGAGTGTGTTTCGATGACACGAATATTACCTGAAATCGAATGCGGCAAGGTTAAGAGAAGAACTTTTAGCAAAATCAAAGAAGCAATTGAACTTCCGTATCTTGTCAAAATTCAGAAAGACTCCTACGACGCCTTTATTAAAGACGGCATAGGCGAAGTCCTTGAAGACTTTTCACCCATAACAGACTATTCAGACCACTTTGAAATGTACTTTTTGGATTACAGCCTTGAAGGCAAACCAAAATATGGGGAAAAAGAATGTAGAGATAGGGATGCAACTTACGCGCTTCCGTTACGCGTTAAGGTAAGGCTTATCAACAAGGTTACCGACGAAGTTGTTGACCAAGAAGTATTTATGGGCGACTTCCCGCTTATGACCGATAACGGCTCGTTTATTATCAACGGCGCGGAAAGGGTTATCGTTTCCCAACTCGTTCGTTCACCCGGCGTTTATAACGGCTCGGAAATGGACAAGTCTGGTAAGCGTCTTTTTGACACCACCGTTATTCCTTCAAGGGGCGCTTGGTTGGAATTTGAACAAGATTCCCAAAACGTTCTTTGGGTACACGTTGACAGAACTAGAAAGTTAACTGCAACCGTTCTTTTACGTGCGCTCGGCTTTGGTAGTGACGACGCTTTAAATGCCTTGTTCGCTGGTAACAAGATGATTAGCGATACTGCTGAAAAAGATACCGCAAAATCAGAAAGCGACGGTCTTATTGAACTCTATAAGAGATTAAGACCCGGTGAAATCCCAACCGAAGACGCAGTTAAACAACATCTTAAAAATCTTTTCTTCGACGCAAGAAGATACGACTTGGCAAGAGTTGGTAGGTATAAGTTCAACAGACGTTTAAGACTTGCTGCTAGAATAGTAGGCTTAAAATCTTTTGAAAACGTTATCAGCCCCGACGGCGAAGTTTTGGCTGAAGCAGGTCAAATTATATCTAAACCCGTTGCAGAAGCAATTCAAGACGCGGGTATCAATGAATTCTATGCTGACGTAAACGGAGAAAAGCATAAAATTATTGCAAACAACGTAGTCAACTATAAAGAAGTTACCGGTATTAACCCCGATAATTTAGGATTGTTGAAATACGTTTATTTCCCAACGCTTAAATTCTCTGAAACGGTCAACGCCGTTGCTAAAGAAAACGGCATTGAAGAAACGGCTGAAATCTTAAAGAAAGAAATTAACGACCTTTTCTATCTTGATGATAGAAGTTCGCTCGGCGGGGAAGAAAAACCTGACGATAAGAAAAATGACGAAAAGGCGCGTGAAACTAGAATTAAGTTCGTAACCGCTTGCGTTAAGTATTACGACCTTGTTGCTGAAGGCGTTAATGAAAAAGTTGACACGGAAACTAGAAAGACGCTCCGTCCGCTCATTGAAAAATTAAATCATAAACACATCACGGTTGACGATATCGTTGCGGCAATTTCCGTAAACTTGGACCTTGCTTTCGATATTAACTCCGTTGACAATATCGACCACCTGGGTAACCGTCGTGTTCGTTCTGTTGGTGAACTTTTACAAAATCAATTCCGTATCGGTATTGCAAGACTTGAAAGGGTTATCAAAGAAAGAATGGCAACCCAAGACCCCAAGGAAGTTTCTCCGCAAGGTTTAATCAACGTTCGTCCCGTAAGTTCGGCAATTAAGGAATTCTTCGGTTCTTCTCAACTTTCACAATTTATGGACCAAACCAACCCGATAGCAGAACTTACTCACAAGAGAAAACTCTCTGCGCTAGGACCTGGCGGTCTTATCCGTGACAGGGCAACGTTTGAAGTGCGTGACG
>JAFVOV010000048.1 GCA_017505675.1 Clostridia bacterium | reverse complement strand
GGAAACTGATTATACCGTTTCTTACGATATAAAAAATCTTTCAAATTTTGACGCTAAAGAAGTTTCGCAAGTTTACGTTAAAGACGTTTTTTCGTCTGTGTTGCGCCCAGTGAGAGAACTTAAAGGTTTTTCAAAAGATGTAATAAAAGCGGGGCAGATTAAGCACGTTAGCGTGAATTTAGATTTTAGGTCGTTCGCGTATTACAGCACCGCTCTTGATAAATGGACTATTGAAAAGGGCGTGTTTATTATAGAAGTAGGTTCGTCTTCCCGCGATATTCGTCTATCTGCTGAAATAAAAATTTAATTTTAGTAAAAGAAAATAATTAAAATAAAAAAGCGAAAAGTTTTCCTTTCCGCTTTTTTGTTGTTAAAAATCCCATTTGGGGATATATTCTTCACTTGCGCTTATTTGCTTTTGATAAAACATTTTATCTATTCCGATAGATATAGCGTAGTCAATAACGGAGTTATATTCGCGCTTAGTAATTTTTCTTTGAAGTTCCGGTAACTTTTCAATATCGCCAAACGGGGTATATTGACTCATTACGTCAATGTACGCGTCATCTTTGATTTTTAAAAACCAGTCTAATATTTTTTTACTGTCAGAAGTATTTTGTGGTAAAACTAAATGCCTTACTATAACTCCGCTTTTAATAAGCCCGTCTTTATCGGTAGCGTAAGGTTTACTTTTAGCCATAAATTCAACTGCTCTACTTGCAACTTCAAAATAGTTTTCTTTTCCCGTGTAGCGCTTTGATACGGCGGGGGAATAAAATTTCATATCGGGTAAATATACGTCGATATAATCGTTTAATTTTTCTAAAATTTCAATCTTTTCATACCCGTGAGTGTTGTAAACTATAGGTATATTCGGGCGATAAATTTTAAGCGCTTCAATGATTTTATCCGAATAGTGCGTTGGGTTTACAAGGTTTATATTATGCGCGCCGTTACTTTCAAGAGTTTGAAAAATTTCTGCAAGTTCGTTTACCGTAATATCTTTACCGCGTAAATTTCTTGAAAGTTCAAAATTTTGGCAGAACGCGCATTTAAGGCTACATCCGCAAAAAAATACAGTTCCAGAGCCTCGTGTACCGCTTATAATCGGTTCTTCAAAAGAGTGTAAATAAAACTTTGCGATACGGATTTTATTGTCCGTACCGCAAGCGCCTTTAGTCGTTTCTTTATCTATTTTACACCCGTTAGGGCATAGGGAACAGAAGTTATTATTCAAGTTCAAAAGCCCCCGTGTATAGTTGATAGTATTTACCTTTTTTAGCAATTAGTTCGTCGTGAGAACCGCGTTCAATAATTTTGCCTTTATCAAGCACCATTATAACGTCTGAATTTTGAACGGTAGAAAGCCTGTGCGCTATAACGAAAACAGTTCTGCCTTGCATAAGCCTATCAGTACCTTTTTGAACTAGCGCTTCAGTTCTAGTATCTATAGAAGAAGTTGCTTCGTCAAGTATCATAACGGGCGCGTCTTTAACGGCTGCGCGCGCTATAGATAAAAGTTGCCTTTGACCTTGTGAAAGGTTAGCGCCATCTGCTGTGAGCATAGTGTTATATCCGTCGGGAAGACGGGTAATAAAATCGTGCGCGTACGCAAGTTTTGCCGCCTCAATACATTCTTCGTCAGTAGCGGAAAGTCTGCCGTAGCGGATATTTTCCATAACCGTTCCTGTAAAAAGGTTTGTGTCTTGCAATACGATACCAAGCGAGCGGCGTAAATCTGCTTTTTTAATCTTGTTTATGTTAATTCCGTCGTAACGGATTTTGCCGTCAGCAATATCGTAAAACCTGTTAATAAGGTTGGTTATAGTGGTTTTGCCTGCGCCAGTAGCGCCAACGAAAGCAATTTTTTGACCAGGGTGCGCGTAAAGGGAAACGTCGTGCAGAACTATCTTTTCGGGAACGTAACCAAAATCAACGTCAAACATTTGAATATCGCCTTTAAGTTCGGTGTAAGTTACCGTACCGTCTGCTTTATGCGGATGTTTCCACGCCCAATGCCCGGTGCGTTCTTCGCATTCGGTAATAGTGCCGTCTTCGGAAATTTTGCAACGCACTAGAGTAACGTAACCTTCGTCCGTTTCGGGCGCTTGGTCCATAAGTTCAAAAATTCTTGATGCGCCTGCAAGCCCCATAACAACCGAGTTTATTTGCTGTGACGATTGTGAAATGTTTCCGGTAAACTGTTTGCTTATAGGCAAGAAAGCAATTATGGTTATAAGGAAGGTGGTAGGGTCTTCAACCTTACCTAATATAGTAACGTTGCCAACGTTAAGCGCTACTAAAAGACCACCTATGAACGCCAACAAAACGTATAAGATATTGCCCAAATTGCCCATAATCGGCATTAAGATATTAGCAAATGTATGCGCGCTGGTCGCGTCGCTACAAAGTTGGTCGTTTTTAACGTCAAAATCGCTTTTACTTTCACTTTCGTGGCAGAAAACTTTAACTACTTTTTGACCTTGTATCATTTCTTGAATAAAGCCTTCTTCTGCGCCTAAAGAGATTTGTTGTTTAACGAAGAATTTTGCGCTGTTACCGCCTACAGTTTTGGTAACGATAAACATTACGATAACGCCAACAAACATTACTAAAGATAGCCATATACTTGAAGTAAGCATAATAACCAACAGGGTAGTGATGCTTATAAGTGAAGAATAAAGGTTTGGTATGCTTTGTGAAACAAGTTGCCTAATCGCGTCGGTATCGTTAGTGTAAGAACTCATAATATCGCCCGTTAAATGCGTGTCAAAGTATCTTATCGGTAGCGTTTGCATCTTGTTGAACACACCCGTTCTTACTTGGTGCAAAAATCCTTGCGTAACTTTAGCCATAGTTCTGGTTTGAATAAGGTTACACAGTATTGAAGTTAAATACACCGCGCCCATGGTTATAAATAGGGTGGTAAGCCCTGCTGCAGCAGCGGCAAAACCACTTTCAAGACCTATTTTTATGTGCATTAAAAGTTGTTTTAAAAATAGGGAAGAAGCAACGCCCGTTATCGCGCTTATCGTTATACAAATAAATACTACGCTCATATTGCCTTTGTTGTTTGAAAACAAAAGTGATAGTAGGCGTTTAAGCGTGCCTTTTTTTGCCTTTCCACGTTTTCCGCCGTGCATAGCGCCTCTACCGCGTGGCATAGCCATAACTCTTGCCATTATGCGTTACCTCCTTGTTCAGTATTTGCTTTGTTTTGTGAATAATAAAGTTCTTGATAAATAGCGTTTGATTTAAGCAATTCTTCGTGCGTACCCATTGCAGTAATAGTTCCGCCGTCCATAATTAAAATCTTATCTGCATCTTGAACGGATGCAATGCGTTGCGCTATTATTATTTTTGTAGTTTCGGGTATATATTCTTTGAATGCTTTTCTAATAAGCGCATCAGTCTTGGTGTCAACGGCGCTCGTTGAGTCGTCAAGAATAAGTATTTTCGGCTTTTTAAGTAGCGCCCTTGCGATGCAAAGCCTTTGTTTTTGACCGCCTGAAACATTTACGCCACCTTGTTCGATATAAGTATCGTATTTTTCAGGGAAATTCTGTATAAACTCATCCGCTTGAGATAAACGGCAAGCATCTATAATTTCTTCGTCGGTTGCATCTTTGTTGCCCCAACGCATATTTTCTTTAATAGTGCCGGAGAACAAAACGTTCTTTTGTAAAACCATAGCAACCGAATTGCGTAGCGCGTTAAGGTCGTAATTTTTAACGTCAACGCCGGAAACTAATACTTGCCCTTTGCTTGCGTCGTAAAGACGGGGTATAAGTTGTACTAGTGAAGATTTACTTGACCCAGTACTACCTATAATACCAACGGTTTCTCCGCTGCTAATTTTAAGGTCAATATCAGAAAGCGCGTATCTTTCTGCCTTTTCGGAATACTTAAAGAAAACGTCTTTAAATTCAATGCTTCCGTCCTTAATTTCCGTAATAGCGTTTTCGGGGGAAACAATCGTGGGCTTTTCGTTTATAACTTCTGCAATTCTTTTGATGCTCGCGGTTGACATAATAATTTGTACCATTATCATAGAAAGCATCATAAGCGACATAAGCATTTGGAAGGAGTAGGTCATAAAACTTTGAAGTTCGGTCATTTTAAGTAACGCTTCGTTAGAGTTAATGATTAAATTAGCGCCTACTATGTATATTGCAATAAGCCCCGCGTAAACGCAGAAGTTCATAAGTGGGCCGTTTAATGCAATAAGTTTTTCCGCTCTAGTAAAGTCGTTTCTAACGTTATCGCTTGCTTTACCGAACTTTTCCTTTTCATAATCTTCTCTTACGTATGATTTAACAACACGCATACCGCTTATGTTTTCTTCAACCGATTCATTCATTTTATCGTATTTTTTGAATATGCGGTGGAAGAACGGTACGGCTTTTGTCATTATTAAGAAAAGACCAACTGCAAGTATCGGCGTTGTGCATAAGAAAATAAGCGCCATTTTAGAGTTGATGGTAAATGCCATTACCATTGAAAATATTAACATAAACGGTGAACGCACGGCAGTTCTTATAATCATCATATAACTCATTTCAACGTGCATTACGTCAGTCGTAAGTCTTGTTATTAAACTTGAAGATGAGAATTTGTCTATGTTTGAAAAAGAAAAATCTTGTACCCTATAATACATATCTTTTCTTAAGTTTTTAGCAAAACCACTTGACGCAACCGCGCAAAATCTTCCCGAAAGCGCTCCGCAAGCAAGGGATAAAAATGCAAGAAGCAATAGCGCCAGCCCAAACCATAATATAGTGGTTAAAAGCACGGGTTCAGAATTGCCGAATATCAGTTTAACTATACTTACGGAAAGTTCGTTAGGATTTGCAGGGTTTCCCGTAATATAATCCATTGCGCCAAGAAGTAAAGTCATAACGTATGGTATCATACATTCTAAAACTACTTCCATTGCGACGAATATAGGCGCTAATAGCGACGGCTTTTTATATTGTCGTATAGATTTTGCCAGCGTTTTAACCGCGGGGATAAAATCGCCGGATGTTTTCTTTTTAATCGTTTTAGTCATTCACGTTCTCCTTTTTAAAAATGTCCACGATATATTCTACTGCTGGAAACTTGAAAGAATGTTTAAAATCTCTCGGGCAAAGAATAAAATTTAACGTTGAACCTTGTATAATAGAATTGTAAATTTTTGCGCATTCACTCGGGGGATAAGTATTCTTAAATTCTCCGCGCATAATGCCTTGTTCAAAAAATTCAAACATACGTAGGTGTGGCGGGGCTTTGCATTTTGGCGGAAGTTCGCCAGACTCGGCTTTAGCAAAAACAGTTGATAGAAAAAAGTAATAACGGTATGCAAAAATCTCGTCGTTTTTCATATTGTTAAAAGTGTATTCAGTTAGTTTATAAAGTTTGTCAACGTAATCGGAATCTTCAAGTAAAACTTGGTCTAAAAAATCCATCATATTTTTCCCGCGTGATTCTAAAACAGCGGTGAAAATTTCTTTTTTATTTTTAAAATAATGGTAAAATAAACCGTGGCTACACTTTGCTTTTTTTACAATATCGTTAACGGTAGTTCCGTCATAACCCTTTTTGCAAAAAACCTTCAAAGCGCATAAAACTATTTGATTTTTTCGCTTTTCTTTTAGCGTTGAATTTTGTTCTTGAGTTTTCGGCATATTACTCCTTATATTTATAACGAAATTTATTATATTACTCAAGCGTTAAATAAGTCAAGTAATTTGGTGGGGTAAAAAGTTTTTTATTGACACGAAAGTCAATGAAACTACCTTTCCGCGAAAAAAGTAAAAAATACATTAAAAAGTTTGTTTATTGCTGTAAATATTTGGGTGGGTAAAAGGTTATTTTATTGACAGGGGCGTTTATTTAGTGTATAATAACTTAATAGCAGTTTATACAAAAATTTAGGAAGATAAATTTATGAAAAACTTTTTTACAAGTGAAAGCGTTACGTCAGGTCACCCTGATAAAGTTTGTGATAATATTTCAGATGCGGTTTTAGATGCCTATTTAAAAGGCGACCCAAATTCGCGCGTTGCATGTGAATGTAGCGCAACTACTGATTTTTTGCTCGTTATGGGTGAAATAACTTCTAATGCAACGGTTGACGTGGAAAAGGTTGCAAGGGATACAATTCGTAAAATAGGCTATACCGATAAAAACGTTGGCTTTTCTTATGATGACGTTAAAGTGCTTGTTAAACTTAACAAACAGTCGCCCGATATTGCTCTCGGTGTAGATAATTCCGTTGAAGCAAAAGAAGGCGGTGACGCGTTTGATAAAATCGGCGCTGGCGACCAAGGTATAATGTTCGGTTATGCTTGCCGTGAAACTGAAGAACTTATGCCGTTGCCTATAATGCTATCGCATAAGTTATGCGCTAAACTTGAAGAAGTTAGAAAAAGCGGAGTTTTAAATTATCTCCGCCCGGATGGTAAAGGGCAGGTAACCGTTGAATATGAATTTGGTAAAATTAAGCGTATTGACGCTGTGGTTTTATCTTCACAGCATAACGATACCGTTTCTACTGAAACTCTCCGCGCGGATTTGAAAAAATACGTTATTGACGCGGTTTTACCTAAAGAATATCTTGACGACCAAACCAAATACTTTATTAACCCTACCGGTAGATTTGAAGTTGGCGGTCCTAACGGGGACTCTGGGCTTACGGGCAGAAAAATTATCGTTGATACGTACGGCGGTAAATGTCCGCACGGCGGTGGCGCTTTTAGTGGTAAAGACCCTACTAAAGTTGACCGTTCGGCAACCTATATGGCAAGATATATTTGTAAAAACGTTGTTGCGGCAGGGCTAGCGGATGAATGTCAAATTCAACTTGCTTACGCAATAGGCGTTGCAAAACCCGTTTCCGTTCTAGTTAATACTTTCGGTACAGGCAAACTTACCGACTCGGCGCTTGAAGAAATTATCGTAAAAGAATTTGATATGCGCCCCGCAGCAATTATAGATAAATTAGAACTTAGAAAACCGGTTTATTCAAATACTGCAAGTTACGGGCATTTCGGAAAGGCGGAATTTTCTTGGGAAAAAACCGATAAAGCGGAAAGCCTTAAAAAGTATCTTTAATAATGGGCTTAAAAGGCGCGCTCGGTAAATTTTTTAGAAAATATTTTTTCAACCCGAAATGGCGGTGCTTGCTATGTGGCAGAGAAGTTTTTGAGGGTGAAAATTTTTGTGAAAAATGTTACGCTAAACTTCCGTTTAACGACGGCGCTATATGCGAGCATTGTGGAAGAAAGGTAATTGCTTTCGAGCCGTATTGCACAACTTGTAAAAACGTGATTATATCGCTTGATTTGTGTAGGAGCGTCTTTTCTTATGAAAAACCTATAAGCGCGCTTATACAAAAATTTAAATACGGTAACGGACGGTATCTAGCCGATTATTTTTCAGAGTGCGTTGCAAATTTATACTTAAAAAACTATCTTAATGCGGACGGGTTACTTTACGTTCCTATGTTCGAAAAAGATGAAAGGAAACGCGGGTATAATCAGTCAAAACTTTTGGCGGAAAAAGTTTCGCTAAAAGTAAACGTTCCTTTAATAGATTGTTTAAAAAAGATAAAAGAAACTAAACGCCAAGCAACTTTATCAAGGCTAGAACGGCTAAAAAATTTAGACGGGGCGTTTAGGGTAACCGATAAAAAGTCGGTTAAAGATAAAACTTTGGTTTTAATTGACGACGTTACAACTACCGGCGCAACTGCCGAAGTTATAGCGTCGCGGTTGAAAAAAGCGGGCGCGAAAATCGTATATTTATTAACGGTTGCTAGCATACCGCCTATAGATAAATATTAAACGAATTCATATATAAGGAGTAAAAATGGGATTATTTAGGTACATTCTTGGAGGGGAAAGTAGACGCAACCTCAAAAAATTAGATAGAATGGCAGACAAGGTTTTGTCTTTAGAGAGTAAGTATTCTTCATTTACGGATGAAGAACTTCGCGAACAGACAGAATTTTTCAAGGGCAGATTAAAAGCGGGCGAAACGCTTGACGATATTTTATGTGACGCTTTTGCGGTTGTTAGAGAAGCATCTTTCCGCGTGCTTAATATGAAACACTATAAAGTGCAGATTATCGGCGGTATATGTTTGCATCAAGGTAGGGTTGCAGAAATGAAAACCGGTGAAGGTAAAACCCTCGTTGCAACGCTCCCTGCATATCTTAACGCATTAAGCGGTTTAGGCGTTCATATCGTTACGGTAAACGATTATCTTGCCGCGCGTGACGCAGAGTGGATGGGCAAGGTTTATAAATTCTTGGGGCTTACTGTTGGCGTTGCTATTACTGGAATGGAAGATGAAGATAAGAAAAAGGCATACGCTTGTGATATAACTTACGGAACTAATAACGAAATGGGCTTTGACTATTTAAGGGATAACCTTAAATCAACCATAGAACAAATGGTTCAACGCCCGTTGAATTTTGCTATCGTTGACGAAGTTGACTCTATTTTAATTGACGAAGCAAGAACTCCGCTTATCATATCTGGTAGGGGACAAGAATCTAGTGAAAAATATTTGAGCGCAAACAGGTTTGTTAAAAGTTTAGTGCTTGATAAAGATTTTACTATCGATATTAAAGAAAAGAGCGTTCAAATTACTGAATCGGGCGCTAAAAAAGCAGAAAGTTTCTTTGGACTTAACAGTTTTTCAGATATTGAAAACGCATCTTTATCACACCACATTCAACAGGCTTTAAAAGCAAATTATATCTTTAAGAGAGATAACGATTACGTCGTAAGCAACGGTGAAGTTATTATCGTTGACGAATTTACAGGTCGTTTAATGATAGGTCGCCGTTATTCAGACGGTTTGCATCAAGCCATTGAAGCAAAAGAAAGCGTTAAAATTAGAAACGAAAACAAAACGCTTGCAACTATAACTTTCCAAAACTACTTCCGTCTTTACAAAAAACTTTCCGGTATGACTGGTACTGCTAAAAGTGAAGAAGAAGAATTCCGCGCTATTTACGGGCTTGACGTATTAGAAATTCCCACCAATAAACCCGTAGCAAGAATTGATATGCCTGACGTTATTTATAAAACGGTTAAGGGCAAGAATAAAGCAATAGTTGATGAAATCGTTGAACGCCACAAAAACGGTCAGCCTATCCTTGTTGGTACTGTAACCGTTGAAAAATCTGAAGAAATATCTAAACTTCTTATAAGGAACGGCGTAAAACATAACGTATTGAACGCTAAAAACCACGCTCGTGAAGCGGATATAGTTGCTCAAGCAGGTAGGCTTGGCGCAGTAACAATCGCAACCAACATGGCTGGTCGTGGTACTGATATACTTTTAGGTGGTAACCCCGAATTTTTAGCAAAGAGAAAACTTCGTGAAGAAGGCGTTGCTGACGACGTTATTGAACTTGCAACGTCGTTTATTTCAGATATTCCTGAAGACGTAAAAGCAGTTAGGGAACATTATAGGGAAATTTATTCGGCGCTTAAAGAGCAAACTGATGCAGAAAAGGTTAAAGTCGTTGCTGCGGGCGGTCTTCATATTCTCGGTACTGAACGCCACGAATCACGCCGTATAGATAACCAACTTCGTGGTAGAAGTGGTCGTCAAGGCGACGCAGGTTCTTCGGTATTCTTTATCTCGCTTGAAGATGACCTTGCAAAACGTTTCGGTGGCGAAAGAATGCAAAAGGTTTATGAATTCTTCAAGGTGGATGAAAATCAACCGATGCAGTCTAAAATGCTATCTAAAAGCATTGAAAACGCGCAACGCACTATTGAAGGCAAGAACTTCGGCATAAGAAAACACGTTTTAGAGTATGATGACGTTATGAATAAACAGCGTGAAGTTATGTACGCTGAAAGAATGAAGGTTATTAAGGATGAAAACGTTCACGAAGATATCTTAAAACTTATCCCTGATTTCGTTCGTTACGTTGTAAGTACTTCTATCGATAACGAAAATAAGCCTGATACTTGGGATTTAGACGCGCTTAACTCTGTAATTGAATTAAAACTTCTTCCTAAAGATAGTCAGTTCGTAACAAAAGAACGCGCGGCTAACTGGGATTACGAATATTTGCTTAAAAAACTTACAGAAGAAACTATCAACGTTTACGAAGATAAGATTGCAAGATATAAAGAAGAAGGCGTAGAGTTTAAAGAAATTGAAAGAATGGTTTTATTGCGCAATATTGATACCAAGTGGATAGACCATATCGACTCAATGGACCAACTTAGAAAGGGTATAAGTTTGCGTAGTTACGGCAATGTTGACCCCGTTCTTGAATATAAGAAAGAAGGCTTTGAAATGTTTGAAGACTTAACTGCGGCTATTCAAGACGATACTATTACGCTTTTATTAAAAGCAGAACTTCAAAAAGTTCCTAAAAAGCAAGAAGAACCAAAAGAAATGCAAACAAACCGCCCGATGGGACCCGTTATGCCGAAGAAAGCAAAACAGGAAATCGGTAGAAACAACCCCTGTCCTTGCGGAAGTGGTAAAAAATATAAAAACTGCTGTGGTCAAGGCAAATAAAATTAAAGCACTCTAACCGAGTGCTTTAATAAAATTTTTTAGGAGTTATTATGATTAAATCTGAAGAATACAAACTTAAAATTAAAGAATTAAAAGGTATCCTTTGCGAGACGGGACACTCTCTTTGACGTCGATAATTTGCGCAAATCGTTAGCGGAAAAAATCGCGCTTTCAGAGCAACCTGAAATTTACACCGACCTTGCTAAATCACAGCAAATTTCTAAAGAAATCGCGGCTCTTTCAAATAAGGTCAACGCTTTTGATAAGGCGGAAAAAATCATAAACGATTCTCTTGAAATTATTGAACTTGCCGAAGAAGAAAATGACGAAAGTTTGCTTTTAGAAATTGAAGGTGAACTTATCGCCGTTGAAAAATCGGTAGAAAATATGCGCCTTGCCGCACTTCTTCGCGGTAAGTATGATAAACTTAACGCTTTGCTTACCTTGCACGCGGGCGCAGGCGGAACGGAAGCGTGTGACTGGACGGAAATGCTTTACCGTATGTATATGTATTATGCGGAAAAGAACGGTTATACGCTTACAGAACTCGATAGGCTAGAAGGTGATGAAGCAGGCATAAAGTCAGTATCTTTTAAGATTGAAGGTGATTCTGCTTACGGCTATTTGAAAGCAGAAAAAGGCGTTCATAGGTTAGTTAGAATTTCACCGTTCGACGCAAATAAACGCAGACACACTTCGTTTGCGTCGTTAGAAGTTATGCCGGAAATTGAAGACGACGAAGAGATAAAAATCAGTTCCGACGAATTAAAAATTGACACTTACCGTTCAAGTGGCGCTGGCGGACAGCACGTAAATAAAACGGAATCTGCTATTCGCATAACCCACTTACCAACGGGGATAGTAGTGGCGTGTCAAAACGAACGTAGCCAAACGCAAAACCGTGAAATGGCTATGAAAATGCTTATCAGCAAACTTATAGAAAAACGCGAAGCCGAAAGAATGGAACTTGACCAAGATATTAAAGGTGAAATCAAAAAAATAGAGTGGGGCAGTCAAATTAGAAGTTACGTTTTCTGCCCGTACACCCTTGTTAAAGACCATAGAACAGGTTTTGAAATAACAGACATAAACTCGGTTATGAACGGAAATATTCAAGGGTTTATAAACGATTATTTAAAGAAATCACAATGAGTTACTTTGAAAAAATAAAAAACTTACCGCTCGCAAAAGAGCCGATTATAATGGGGATAGAAACTTCCTGTGATGAAACTGCAGTTGCAATTATTAAAAATGGCAGGGAAGTGCTTGCTGATGAAATAATAAGTTCTGCAACCGAACACGCTCGCTTTGGCGGGGTCGTTCCGGAAATTGCATCTCGCACGCATACAACGGCTATTTTAACGGCAACGGAAAGGGCGCTTAAAAGTGCAAATATGAATTTAAGTGATATAGATGCTTTTGCCGTAACTGAAGGCGCGGGGCTATTAGGCGCGCTTTTAGTTGGCGTGTCCTTTGCAAAATCCCTTGCTTTTTCAACGGGTAAACCGCTTGTTCCCGTTAGCCACATAAGGGGGCATATTGCAGCGTCTTATATAGCGGATAAAAATTTAAAACCGCCTTTTATAACCATACTTGCAAGTGGTGGGCATACTGCGATAGTTGCCGTTGACGATTATTATAATTTAAAGGTTTTAGGCAGTACTATTGATGATGCGGTGGGCGAAGCGTTTGATAAGGTGGCAAGGGTATTAGGTTTAAGTTATCCGGGCGGGCCTAACGTTGAAAGATTAGCGAAAGAAGGCTCGAACACCGTTATTTTACCGAAGATGTTAAAGCATTATGACGGCGGTGAATATGATTTTTCATATAGCGGATTAAAGACCGCGGTTATAAATTACGTTCATACTGCAGAAAGCAAAGGTTTAACGGTGAATCGTGCAGACGTTGCTAACAGTTTTCAGCACGCAGCCGTAGACGTTTTGGTTGAAAAGGCGCTTAAAGCAGCTAAAGAGCGCGGATATGATACTATTGCGGTATCAGGTGGCGTAGGCGCTAACGGCTATTTAAGAGAAACCCTAAAAAATGCGACTTTAAATAAGGGGATAAAACTTGTTTTACCTGAAAAAAGATACTGCACGGATAACGGCGCTATGATAGGCGCTGAAGGTTATTTGCAATACCTTAAACGCAATTTTGCCGACTTAACTTTAAATGCAAAAGCGGTAGTTCCGCTGTAATAAGGAGAATATAATGATTAAACACGTAGTATGTTTTAAATTGAACGAAGGCGAAAGTCCAGAAAAGGCAAAAGAAGTTCTTTTAAGTATGAAATCAAACGTACCTATGCTTAAAGGGATAGAAGTTGGCGTTGATAAACTTCATTCCGCGCGCTCTTATGACGTTATATTGTCCGTTATTTTAGACGATATGACCGCGCTTGAAAATTATCAAAAAGATTCTTACCACGTTGAAGTTGTTAAAAAACACATGCACGCGGTAACAAAAACAAGCGTTTCGATTGACTTTGAAATTTAATTTGCTTATAATATTTGCGGATTGTAAATCGTCCGTAAAAAAGCGAGTATGGCGGAATTGGCAGACGCGCTAGATTCAGGTTCTAGTGGTTAACAGCCGTACAGGTTCAAGTCCTGCTACTCGCACCACGATTGGACGGTAATTTTGATACAAGAAAAGTATCAAAATTACCGTCTTTTTCATATAAAAATAACAAAAAACAGGGTTTTGAACGGAAAATTATCGTCAAAGCCCTGCTTTTTTGGTTGCGCCTACTGTTTTACGCAACCTAATCGTTAAAAATATGCGTTATCGTTAAAATTATAGGTAATCGTTAAAAAGATACCTAAATCGTTAAAAGTAGGGGAATAATCGTTAAAATTTTGCAAATCACAAAAAATGCTTGTTTTTTTATTTGAAAAAGTGATATACTGGTTATGCTAAACCAATTTAATAATGAAAAATTGTAGGGGCATCTTTTTTTGAGATAGCTGTATTTTTGTTACACTCTTTTTTTGAATTTGATAAAATGCAAATTCCACTAAAAGAGTGTATGGGTGTTTCCCTTATTTTCATTTAGATTGGTTTAGCGACGATTGGAGTTTGCGTTTTTGTGCGTTGACTTCGGTCGGCGCACTTTTTTATTTACAGGAGGCTTTTATGCAAAAGAAAAAATTTTGGCTGTGGTTACTGTCTATTTTTATGCTTG
>JAFVOV010000047.1 GCA_017505675.1 Clostridia bacterium | reverse complement strand
ATCTGAAACCGGAAAAATTTTATCACAAACAGTTTTATCAAAATTTTGCGGAACAAAATTCGCGCCTATGCCTTGAATTTTGTGAGAGCCGGAAACACCTTTGCCTAGCATTTGTGAATTTTCAGGTTCAACGGCAACCACGGTAATATCTTTAATTTTTTCTTTAAGATATTTACCCGCACCAGAAAGCGTGCCTCCCGTACCAACACCTGCAACTAAAATTTCAACCTTGCCGTCCGTGTCTTCGTAAATCTCTTTACCCGTAGTTTTATAATGAGCAAGCGGATTTGCTAAATTTGAAAATTGCAACGGAATAAAACTGCCCTTAATTTCTTTATGTAATTCTTCCGCTTTTAATATTGCACCTTTCATCCCTAAAGAACCTTCAGTCAAAACGACTTCCGCTCCATACGCTTTTAAAAGCTTTCTTCTTTCAACACTCATTGTTTCAGGCATTGTTAGTATTACTCTATATCCCCTTGAAACACCTATCGCCGCAAGCCCTATACCTGTATTTCCGCTAGTTGGTTCAATTATAGTTGCGCCACTTTTAATTAACCCCTTTTCTTCAGCATCGTTTATCATTTCAAGCGCTGCCCTATCTTTAATACTACCAGCAGGGTTAAAACACTCTAATTTAATTAAAACTTTTGCTTTAAGATTAAGTTCTTTTTCTATATTAGCAATTTCAAAAAGCGGGGTTTTACCTACTAAATCATCTATTTTTTTATATATTTTCATTTATTTCACCTAATTTATAACAAAGAAACTATTGACGCGCTTACTTTTTTATCATATATAACAGCGTAACAATACGTAGGATTATTATAGGACGACAACGCGCCCGGATTTATTAAATATATTCCATCAATTTCTTCAATATCGGAAATATGCGTGTGTCCATAAAAAACAACTTTTACGCCTAATTCTTTTGCCCGCATAAGCAATTTATATTTTGAACTTTTCACCCCATACCTATCACCGTGAGTGAGTAAAATTTTAACGCCGTCAATGGTTATCAACTCGTCGTCGCCACCGCCGTCGCAATTACCTAGCACAGAATAAAGTTTGCATTTAAGTTCTCTTTCGTACGCGCGAATATCACGGTAAAAATCCCCCAAATGAAACAAATAATCACTCTCGTTTATTATAGGCAAAAGTTTATCTATTGCGCGATAGTCACCGTGAGTATCAGATATAACAACTATCTTTTTCACTTCAACTTTTCCTTTAACGCTTTTATAGCGCGAAACCTGTGACTTATGGTATTTTTCTCTTCAAAAGACGCTAACCCCAAACACTTGCCTAAATCATCACTCATAAATAACGGGTCATAACCAAAGCCGTTTTCACCTTGACAAGAATCCATAATTTTGCCGTGCGTTTCACCCGTTGCCGTTATAATTTCACCGTTAGTCTTATAAAAAACCATACAACAAACGAATTTTGCCTTTCTGTTTTCCACTCCTTGCATTTTACTCAAAAGAAGTTCGTTATTATGCTCATCAATTCCGTCGCCTGCATATCTTGCGCTGTAAATTCCCGGTTCACCATCTAAAGCATCAACGCAAATACCGCTATCATCTACAAGCGCAGGAAGATTGAGCGTTTCACTCACGGTTTTTGCTTTAATCAAAGCGTTCTCATAAAAGGTTTTGCCGTTTTCTTCAATTTCAAAATTAAAACCTAAATCTTTATATCCAACCACTTCAAACTCGGGTAACATATCACCTATTTCTTTAATCTTATGCGCGTTACCACTTGCCAAAACCAGCCTTTCTTTTTTATTTATATTCATAACTTAACACCTTTATCAATCTAATTTTCTGTTAAAGCAACGTATTCTTCGGCTGATAAATTTTCGCCCCTAACGGTTAAATCTAACCCTGCTAAAGTTATAACGCTTTCAGCATCCGCGCGTGAAAGTTTAAATACGTTCATAAGGTTATTAACCAACATTTTTCTTCTGCTTGAAAAAGCGCACCTAACAACGTTTCTTACGGCATTAAAATTCACGTTAGAAAATTTAGTTTTATCTATTAAGATTTTAACGACTGCAGAATCTACGTTTGGCGCTGGCGTAAATTTTTCACGCGGGACTTTTAAAATAACTTCAGCGCTACCGCGTAAATTTATACCTACGGTAATAGCACCGTAATCCGCGGTGCTTTTTTCTGATGCAAAACGATATGCAACTTCTTCTTGCACCATTATTACCATTGCTTTAATATTTTTTGCTTCTTCAATAAACCGCATAACAATAGGCGTAGTAATATAATACGGAAGATTTGCAACCATAATATATTCACCACCTAGTTTTTTTTCAACGTCTGAAAGTCTTTGTTTCATCACGTCCTCAAAAACTATTTCCACGTTTTTATAATCTGAAAGAACTTCGTTTAGAAGTGGTTTTAAGCGCGTGTCAATCTCATACCCGACTACTTTTTTTGCTTTTAACCCAAGTTCTTTAGTTAGCGCGCCTGCGCCACAACCTATTTCTAAAACGGTGTCGTTTTCAGTAACGCCCGCTTTTTGCACGATTTCAGATAACAACGCATTATCAGACAAAAAATTTTGTCCGAACGCTTTTTTAAGCGTTAAATTATGCCTTGATAAAAGTGACTTTAAATTTTCCATTATTTACCTTATATTTTAGCGAATAAATTATAATTAAATGCTCAATATAATTATTGTAAAGAGCAATTCTTTACTGTACCATTTTATACAAATGAAATGAGTAAATTCAAAATAAAGCCGAAAATTATTTTTCGACTTTATTTTATTTTATAAAAGTTTTGTAAACAGCGTTTTTGCGTTTTTAATAATAATAGGCGCAAGTTCTTCTATATTTACACATTTAAGTTCTGCTAGTTTTGCCGTTATCAATGAAACGTTTTTAGGCGTGTTAACTTTTCCGCGTAAAGGATGCGGGGATAGATAAGGGCTATCGGTTTCCGTTAAACATCTATCAAGCGGAACGTATTTTGCAACTTCTAAAAGAGAATTTGCATTCTTAAAGGTAAGCGGTCCTGCAAAGGATATATATAACCCTAAATCTAAAATTTCGCGCGCGGTTTCAACACTACCTGAAAAACAATGCATAACAGCGCCATATGCTAATTTCGCTTTATTATCTTTAAGAATTTTAAGCGTATCTGCCGTTGCCGAACGACTGTGAATAGATATAGGCAATTTCGTTTGGTATGCAAGTTCAATTTGCTTTATAAAACCGTCAATTTGTTTTTGTTTATCGTATCCTTCCCAATAATAGTCTAACCCTATTTCGCCAACCGCAACGCATTTAGGATGTGACGTAAGTTTATAAATTCTTTCAAACTCAAGTTCGTCAAAACCTAAAATATCACTAGGGTGACAACCCGTTGCAAAATATACTGACGGATATTTTTCAGCAAGTTCTTTGCCCTTTTCACTTGTAAGCGCACAACAAGCAGCGTTAATTGCAATTTCTACGCCGTCTTTCAAATATCCATCAACCACCGCGTCGGTATCTTTTAATTTTTCATCATGAAGATGACAATGCGTATCAATAAACATTAAAAGACCTGACTTCCGTCCGCAATATCATTTTCGGGCGTTAAATATGCAAGTTTGCCATTTTCATCTTCAGCGCAAACTATCATACCTTCACTAACTATTCCACAAAGTTTTGCGGGTTTAAGGTTTGTAATCATAGTAAGTTTTTTACCTATAAGTTGTTCAGGCGTATATGCGTGCGCAATACCACTAACAACCGTTCTTACTTCATCCCCAACTTTAACGGTAAGTTTTAATAATTTTTTGCTTTTTTCAACTTTTTCACAAGCAGTTACAAGCGCAACTTTTAATTGAATTTTTGCAAAATCATCAAGTTCTATTAAGGGTTTTTCTGAATGGTCGTGAAGTTTAACTTCAGGCTTTTTTTCTTCTTTAGGTTTTTCCATTCTGCTTTCTATCATAGCATTCACCTTTTCCATAACTTTAGCGCCATCTAAACGCGCAAACAAAATTTCGGGCGTATCGGTAACCTTTATTTCCTTTTCTAAACCAAACTTATCAGTTAAACCAAAATCCCTAATATTTACGTTTAACATTTTAACTACTTTTTCAGCAGTATCCGGTAAAAACGGATATAATAATGAAGTTCCTGTTATAATGCTTTCTAAAAGATTATATAGAACGGTTTTTAACCTATCGCTCTTACTTTCGTCTTTAGCAAGCGCCCACGGCATAGTTTCATCAATATATTTATTTGCCCTGCGGAACACTGTAAAAATTTCAAAAATCGCGTCGGAAATCTTAAATTCTTCCATTTTTTCAACTACTTTAGCGCGAGCAGAAGTAACAACGGATTTTAATTCTTCATCAACGCTTTCACTTACGCCCGTATCACAAACCGTTCCACCAAAATACTTATTGCTCATTGCAATAGTACGGCTTACTAAATTCCCGAAAACGTTAGCCAGTTCGCTATTGATTGTTTCGATAACGGATTCCCAAGAAATAAGCCCGTCATTATCTTGTGGCATTGCCGTTAAAACGTAATATCGTACCGCGTCTTTACCGAAAAATTCAACTAAATCATCTGCATAGATAACGTTGCCTTTAGACTTACTCATTTTGCCACCGTCTTGCAAAAGCCAGCCGTGACCGTATACTTTTTTAGGCAAAGGAATATCTAACGCCATCAAGAAAATAGGCCAGTAAATCGTATGGAACCTTATAATATCTTTACCGATAACGTGAACGTCTGCAGGCCATAATTTATTATAACTTTCTAAATGATTACCTTCTGCATCATAACCGATACCAGTAATATAATTAGTCAACGCATCAAGCCAAACGTAAACTACGTGTTTAGCATCAAAGTCAACGGGAATACCCCATTTAAAAGAACTTCTTGAAACGCAAAGGTCCTGAAGCCCCGGTTTTAAAAAGTTATTCACCATTTCGTTTTTGCGTGAAACGGGTAAAATAAATTCAGGGTGTTCATTATAATATTCCATTAACCTATCGGCATATTTACTCATTTTAAAGAAGTACGCTTCTTCTTGCGACTTTACAACGGGTCTACCACAGTCAGGACATTTCCCATCAACCAACTGACTTTCCGTCCAGAAAGATTCGCAAGGCGTGCAATACCAACCTTCATAAGAACCTTTATAAATATCGCCCTTTTCATAAAGTTTTTTGAATATCTTTTGAACTTGCTTTTCGTGATATTCATCAGTCGTTCTTATAAACTTATCGTAAGAAACGCCAACTAAATCCCAAATCCTTTTAATTTCAGCAGCAACACCGTCAACAAACGTTTTAGGTGATACGCCCGCCGCCTTTGCTTTTTCTTCTATCTTTTGACCGTGTTCGTCAGTTCCCGTCTGAAAGAAAACGTCAAAGCCTTGATAACGTTTAAAACGAGCTACGCTATCGGATAAAATTGCTTCATAAGTATTGCCGATATGTGGCTTACCAGAAGTATACGCGATAGCGGTGGTTATATAATATTTTTCTTTCATTATTATCTCCTTATAAAAACTTAATTTCGGTATTATCGTCACAGGTAGACGCGTTTTCAACAACCATTACCGTTGCATCTTTGCTTACGGTAATATGATGCCATTCTGCTTTTGGAATATTATACACGATATTTTGTTGCATTTCAATTTGCTCTTTATCAGTATATAATACAGCCGTACCGCTTAAAAGAATAAAGGCTTCGTCAGTCAATAAGTGACGTTCTAACCTGTCGAATTTTGAAAACCTTTGGCTATATCTTAAAAGCCCTATTTTCCAACTTTCGAAACTCATTGCAACTTTAAAATCTTCACCTGTAAAAGAAAATTTTTCTATCATATTATTTCACCTTTAATTTTTACTAATCTATTTTACCACATTTTTCCCGCATATTCAACAAATATTCGGCATAAAGTTTTACTATGAACGTAATTTTTGGACTAGTTACCGTTTTATCAATGGTAATCTTACTATTTACATCCCCTGACTTAATACTTTCATCTATGTTATCCGGTGGTGACAAAGCGCTTTCACTCACAATGAAAATGGTTGTTATATACGCTATTTGGATGGGTGTTTTTGAACTTTTGGAGCAAACCAAACTTTCCAACAAGTTTGCTAAAATGTTAAAGCCTATGAATAGATTTTTATTCGGCAATATTCCTGATAAAGCAAACGACTTTATGTCACTTAATATATCCGCTAATATTTTAGGAATGAGCGGCGCGACTACGCCTATGGGAATAAAATCAATTCAGGAACTAGAAAAACACCCTAATACCGAATACGCTATAACCATGTTTTTCGTTATAAATGCAACTAGTATTCAAGTAATACCTTCGTCCGTAATGGCGCTTCGCTCATCTCT
>JAFVOV010000046.1 GCA_017505675.1 Clostridia bacterium | reverse complement strand
TATATCAAATTTTTCGGCAAACGACTTCATTTTATCCATTTAATTATTTTAATAAATATATAAAAATATTGCAAGCATTTTTCAAAAATTTATAAAAATAAAGCGTCCAAAGCCGAATTTTTGAAAAAATAAACAAATTTGCGCCTAAAAAACAAACTTTTTTAAGAAAAACACTTGTAAATCTTTTTGTTGTGTTATATAATAATGTAAATAAATATACGCATTACAAAAAGGAGATTTATTATGAGTGCAGAAAAGAAATCTTACTTTAACGAACTTGCGAAAAAAGGTTACCTTTTAATCGCTCTACTTATCACCACGCTTGCAATGACTGCTTTCGTGGCAAGTTACGATTACGGTATTTTCGGAACAATTATGAAACACCCCAAAGTTTTGGCTTTAGTTTTGGTAATCGCAGCCGTTTTTGCCGTTATGATGGTTTTATATCTTTTAATCAGCCTTAAAGTTAAAAAGATAACCGTTGCCGACGCGTTTTATTTTGCGGCTTTATTCGTTGGCGTGTTCTTCCTTCTTTACGTTTTAATTGCTCTTAAAAGTTTCAACTTCCGTCGCGCTATCGTACCTATCGTTTTAATCATTTTAGGCGCAGCGCTTATCGCTTTAAGAGTTAAAGGCTTTAATAAAGCGGTAAATGAAAAACAAGCAAAATCAAACAATGTTATCAAAGCATACTTTAGTGAAATTTTTGATAAGTTCTCATTTTTCGGAATTATCATTGCTGCTGGCGTAGCAGTTTGCTTGGTTTACCTTGTGTTAAACCCCAGCGTTGTAGTTGAACTTTTCCACACCAAGAACTTTATTCTTATCGGCGTTATTTGCTTGCTTCCACTTGTTGCATTTGCAGTTAAGGGCGCTATTTCAAAAACCGTAACTTTATTCGACGCGGTTTTGGTTATGGCAGCGTTAGTATTACCTATCTCGCTCGTACATATTTTACTCACGGCTTTCTCAACTGCTAAAATAATTTTGTGGGCGGTAATTCTTGCAGTTTATCTAGTTTGCTTAATGTTTAGATTTACTAAATATGAAGTTGACGCTTGCTCCGTTAAACCTGCTTGCGCTTGCAAATGCTACTTTAAGTCAGTTGCTAATAAGTTCGATTTAGTTACCGCTATTGCAATAGGCGCGCTTATCGCTTTAACGGCATCAGTTCTTCTTGCATCAGGAACGTTTATCGACAGTTTATTTGAAGGTGGCGTGTCACTTAAAAACATCTATATTTCAACTAAAGGTTTACCCGTTATAGTAGTTACTTTATCTGCTATAGTTGGTATAGGTTTATTTGCCCTTATCGCCCTTCTTGGCGTTAAGAAAAAGAGCGTTGGTATTTCCGATTACGCATTAACGGTTAGCGCATCATTTAACGTTTTCGGTTTGATTACCTTAATCGCTTATCCTTCTATCGTATTCCTTTATGGTTTACTTATATTCACCGCTTACACTTTAATACTTTTAATCATCAGATTAACTACTATTAAAAAAGCGTAATAACAAAAAAATAACACTTAACCCCGACGGATTCCGTCGGGGTTTTTTATTTAATGCGGTATAAGTTTTACTTATATGTTATATTACCAAAATTAACCTATAATTAAATAATAAAAACACACTCTAAAATTTGACATTTTAATTTTATTAAGTTACAATTATAATGGATATAAAGGGGTTGCAAATTGAAAAAAAGAGAAATTAGCGAAATTAAATCATTAAAACCTTTTGAGTTTAACGACTTATTTTTATACGCTTTTCTTATAATTGCAGTATTATTTTTATTTATAATCTTCGTTATATCGCCAAGCAAAAAAAATGCGGAAGGTTTTACAGTAAAAAAAGGTGAAAACACCGTTTGCACTTTTACTTACTTAAACCAAACGCTTTCAGTAAATAGTGATTATATAAATTTAGTCGTTTCAGAAAAAACGGACGGCGGGTTTATTATAACCGTTTATACTTCAAACGATAAAAGCGGATATAACGAACTTACTGTAGACACTACGGCTAAAACTGTTAAAGTTTCAAAAAGCACTTGTTCGGTTTCTAAAGATTGCGTATATTCCCCCGCTATAGGGAACGACGGCGCGATTTACTGCGCCCCGCACGACCTTAAAATTATACCAACTAACGGTAGCGGATACGTTCCGCCGGTAACGGGGTGACGGTATGAGAAATTTGAGTTTAAGAAAAATTGTAACCGCAGGTATATTTTCCGCGCTAGCAACCATTACTTTTATGCTTGAAAATCTTTTTCCGCCCATAATTCTTCCCGGCGCAAGGTTAGGGCTTTCAAACGTGTTTATTCTTTTATCCGTTTTAACGCTAGGCGCAAAATTCGGTTTTGCCGTGCTTATCGTAAAAACAGTTATAGGCAGTTTGTTTGCGGGGAATATTTCAGCGGTTATGTATTCGTTACCCGCAGGCGTAATAAGTTTAACATTAGAAGTTTTACTTTTATATTTTACAAAAAAAACTAGCATTCTTGCAATAAGCGTTTTAGGCTCGGTTACTAATATAACCATACAAAACGCTACCTTTTGTTTAATTACAAACGCTATAGAATATATTTGTTATTTACCCTATTTATCGCTAATCGGCGTTATATCAGGGCTTGCGGTTGGTTTTATAGTTTATTTATCGTTAAAATTTTTACCGCTTAATTTGTTAAAAGAAAAAGTTGTTGAAGAGTAATATTTGTTGAAAAATTTAATAGGAGAGTAACTAAATTGAGCATCAAAAAAGGCAAGTTCTTCCCTTACGGTATTCATCCCGAAGGTAGAAAAGAACTTACAAGCGAACTGCCTATTGAGATAATGCCCTTGCCTAGCAAGGTATATTTAAGCATGTCTCAACACATAGGCGCTCCCGCTATGCCGACAGTCGCAAAAGGTGACGTAGTTAAAAAAGGTCAACTAATCGGAAAAGAAAACGGCGCGGTTTCCGCAAACGTTTATTCTTCGGTGAGTGGGACCGTTTTTGGCGTTGAAGAAATTATCAACGCATTAGGGCAAAAACAAACTTACGTTATTATTGAAACTGACGGCAGTAATGAAGAAGCGTTGTTTGAAAGCGTTAAAGACTTTGAGCCTACTACTTTAATTGAAAGAATTAGGCTTGCCGGCATAGTTGGGCTTGGTGGGGCAGGTTTCCCCACCGCCGTTAAACTTTCGCCAAAAACGCAACTTGACACACTTATAATTAACGGCGCGGAATGTGAACCTTACCTTAACTGTGATTACCGTTTAATGTTAGAGCGCACGGAAGATATTTATAAAGGAATAAAACACGTTGCTAAAGCGCTTAAATTAAACAACGTAATAATAGGCATTGAAGAAAACAAACCGCTTGCAATTAAAGCGTTTGAAAAATTTTCCGATATCAATATCGTCGTTTTGAAAAAGCAATACCCTATGGGTAGCGAAAAGCATCTTATTTATTGCACAACGGGCAGAAAAGTTCCCGTTGGTAAAATGCCTTTTGACGTAGGAGTTTGCGTTCAAAATATAAAAACTATGATTGCTTGCTACGAAGCGATAGAATTAAACAAACCATTAACTGAAACGGTTATGACGGTTAGCGGAAACGGCGTAACAGAACCTAAAAACTTGAAAGTTGCGCTCGGCACGCCTTTAACCGACGTGTTAAATTATTGCGGTGGGCTTAAAGATAACGCCGTTAAATTAGTTGCAGGCGGACCTATGATGGGTAAAGCGCTTATCGGCTTAAACCATTACGTAAGAAAAACCGATTCAGGCGTGCTTGCTCTTATAAACGGCGAAACCGATACCGACGCGCCTACCAACTGCATAAATTGCGCGAAATGCGCGCGCAACTGCCCTATGAGGCTTATGCCTATGTACATAGAGAGTTTTGCGCTTGCAGACGATTATACTAACGCTGAAAAATACGGCGCAATGAACTGTCTTGAATGTGGCTCGTGCGCGTTTAACTGCCCAGCAAAAAGACCGCTTGTTCAAAGTATTTCTATGGCTAAAGCAAAAATAAGGGAGATGAAGAAAAATGGCAAATAATTTATTAGTATTTTCAGCATCCCCACACGTTAAAGCAAAAAGAACCACCAAACACATAATGATAGACGTTTGTATTGCTCTACTACCTGCGTGCATTATGGGCGTGATTTATTTTGGATTAAACGCGTTTTTAATACTTGCACTTTCACTTTTAAGCGCCGTTATTAGTGAGTTTATCTATTTACTAATTTGTGGCAAAAAGTTTAAAGCAATTATTAAAGAATTTGACTTTACTTCTTGCGTTACGGGGTTACTCGTCGGTATGAGTATCGGCACAAACTATCCCCTATACGCGCCTGTTTTCGGTAGCGCGTTTGCTATTATCGTAGTTAAAATGTTGTTCGGTGGTACGGGTAAAAATTTGGTAAACCCTGCGGTCACGGGAAGAATATTTATTTTTATGTCCTTCCAAACGGTTGTTGGCGCGTGGCTTTTACCGTCAATATCCGCAATAGGCGAACCGGCGGTAAACACTAGCGCAACTTTGCTTGAAAGTTTACTTAAAGGCGAAATTTCTAATCTATCAAACTTAAACTTGTTGCTAGGTACGGGCGTTGCTGGTTGTATAGGTGAAACTTGTAAACTTGCGCTTATAATCGGCGGTATTTACCTTGCGATAAGGGGGGTTATAAATATCGGCTATCCGATTATCTACATAGCAGTAACCGGACTATTTACCGTAGCGCTAAACGGTTTTGAATTTACATATTTCTTACCGTCAATTTTATCAGGCGGATTGATTTTGGGTGCTATATTTATGGCAACCGATTACACTACCACACCCAACACTACGGTTGGTAATATAATTTACTTTGTCGCTTTAGGGCTTGTAACGGCTGGTCTTCGCCAAGCAACGGGTATGGAAACGGTTTCTTTTGCAATATTGCTTATGAACCTTTTCGTTCCGCTCATTGATAAGTTCGTTATAAACCGCCCCTTTGGGTTTATTAAAACCAAAAAGACGAAAGGGGGCGTGTAATATGGCTAAACTATTTAAAAACGTATGGTTTCGCTGTATTGCCGTTCTACTTGTTTTGGCGGTAGTTTTAAGCGGACTTCTTGCAATATTAAGCGACGTTTTATACGTTTCCCCCGAAGAACGCACGGGGCGCGCAATAAAGAAAATTTACGGTGAAGATAAAATCTATTCAACTATACTTGATATTGACGGTGCAAC
>JAFVOV010000045.1 GCA_017505675.1 Clostridia bacterium | reverse complement strand
CTTCTTCAACGACGTGATCGACTAATTCAACGTTTTCTTTTAAGCGTTCATCAATGTTGGTTGACAAATATTCGTAAAATTCCGGCTCTAAATATTTTAAACACAAATCTTCTAATTCGCACTTGATTTGCGAAATACCAAGCCTATGAGCAAGCGGTGCGTAAACTTCCAAAGTTTCGCGCGCCATACGTTGTTGACGTTCAACCGATAAAAAGTTAAGCGAACGCACATTGTGCAAGCGGTCGGCAAGTTTAATGATAATAACCCTTATATCTTTTGCCATCGCAACGAAAATTTTTCTAAAATTTTCGGCTTGCTCTTCTTCTTTTGAATGGAACTGTATTTTTTCAAGTTTAGTAACGCCCACGACGAGTTCTAAAACTTCGTCGCCAAATTCCTTTTTTATATCCCCTTCGGAAACGGGCGTATCTTCTATAACGTCGTGCAAAAACGCCGCGGCAACCGTTGCCGCGTCAAGCCCCAAATCCGCCAAAATGCGCGCGACTGTACAGGGATGAATAAAATATTCTTCCCCAGAGGCGCGTTTTTGGTTAGCGTGCGCTTTTTTCGCAAAGTCATAAGCGCGATTTAAGAGCGCCAAATCTTTACCTATATAAGTTTCTTCTAATCTTTTAAGAATATCAAACATAGCGACCTTTTAATACAACAATTTTACTATAAAGCGCAGAATTTGTCAATGCGTTTTTAACAGTTTCGTTATGTGTAAATAATCCGTTTTTAATTTTGAATATACCAAGTTCTAAAAATACTTCTACGGCAAAAGCAAACAAATAGGCGTTTTCTCCGTTATTAAACCTTTCGGTAAAATCATAAACGTCCTTAAAAGGTTTATTGTTAAGAAGTAAAAGTTTATTGAAAATTCTTGCAAAATCAGAACGTTCAACGCTTAAATCTTGCAAAAATTTATATCCGCAAACGTCTTTTACTACTATTGCTTCAGCGCGCGAAGATAGCACCTTAAGCGGACTATCTAAATAAACCACCCTATCGTATTCTTCAGGAATTTGTTTTGGTGAAACCACAATGCAATCAATAGGATTTTTACTTTCTGGCGTAAATAAATAAATCGGTAAGTTTTTAAGCGTGGGATAAATATTTAAATTTTCCACGTCGTTGACGGCGTATAGCGTTCCCACGCCCGTGCCTAAAGGTATATTGTCAGCCGTTGTTTCTTTATAATTATTGCCGTTTTCACTTAATTTTTTAAGTTCGTTGATAAATATATGGTTTTTAAGACAAGAAAAATCACCGTAGTTAAGATTAACGTGTTTTGGGAAACCCTTTATTGATTCACGGTTTTTAAACGTTGAAACGTTGATTTCAAACACAACGGTTTTTTCCACGGGTAACGTCAATAAAAACGCATCCTTTTCACCGTTAAATTCAAGCATTTCTATAGCAGGAGTTTTGAAAGAATAATGCGGAGAACCTTCTCGTAACGGCATAGCGTCTATCCTGCCTGAAACTGTAGTCGTAAATACAGGACGGCGATTCCCCACACCGAAAGGTTCTAACATTTCAATTTCACGCGCGAATTCAATAGAAATTTCTTGGTCAATTTCCCATTCGGCATAAAGTTTTTTAGTTGAGTCAATTTTGCCGTAATTATTTTTGACGTACGCATTGAGCGCTTTATCAAGCGTGGCAAAATTTTCGTAAGAAACTGACACCCCTGCGGCTTGCGAGTGACCGCCAAAACCTATTAAAAGGTCTTTAACGGACGCTATTGCGTCGTGAATATTAACTTCGTCAACACTACGAGCAGAGCCTTTAAGAAAATCATCGTGCCCGGCAAAAACTATAACGGGACGAGCGTAATCTTCAACGAGTTTTGCCGCTACTATGCCGATAAACCCTGCCTGCCAAGATTTATCTTTAACTAAAATAACATCTTTTTTATAAAGCGCGTGCTTAATTATTTTTTTCTTTGCTTCGCGGTAAATATTATCACATTCCGCCTGACGAGCAATATTATATTCGTTAAGTTTTACAGCCGCATCAAAAACGTCTGCGGGGTTTACAGAAGTAAAAAGTTTAAGCGCCGTGTTTGCATCCCCCATTCTACCGCCAGCGTTAATGCGTGGCGCGATAGAGTAAGCGAGCGTTTGCGCAGTAATATTTTTGTTAGTATCTGATAAAAGTTCTTTAAACGGCGCGCGTAAGGTTTTAGGGGAATTGAAAAGTTTTAAGCCTTCAAAGACTATATCCCTGTTTTCGTCGATTAAATCCATACTGTCCGCAACGGTTGCAAGAGCGACGAAATCAAGATATTTATCAGCCTTTTCACCTATTAACGCATAGCCAAGTTTATAAGCAACACCTGCCCCACATAGACCGCTAAAAGGATATTCTTGGTTAAGAAGTTTGGGGTTTACCTTTATACAACTAGGTAAAATTTCAGGCGGTTCGTGGTGGTCGGTAACTATTACATCAATACCTTTTTTATTGAGTTCTTCAATTTTATCATAATCACTTATCCCACAGTCAACGGTGATAAGTAAATCTATATTTTTTTCAGAATTAAGTTTTTCAACGGTATGTAAATTAAGCCCGTAACCGTCTTCACGTTCGGGAACGTAAATTCTAATTGAATTAAAACCGTATTCTTTTAAACAATAATATAAAACAGTAGTAGCGCAAACGCCGTCAGCATCATAATCACCGAAAATCAAAACGTTTTCACCGCGCGATTTTGCAAGGCTAATCCTTTCAACGGCTTCTTTCATATTATACAATTTAAAAGGATTGTTAAAGCCATCTTTGCCCGGCGATAAAAAACGCTTTGCCTTTATTGCGGTATCAACTGAACGGTAATATAAAAGCCTTGCGGTGTTAAAAGTAACGCCGCATTCTTTGGCAATTGTATTTACGCGTAAAGTTTGTTCCGCGGATAAAGGTTTTTCGTAAATTATTTTCATATCTTTTAATAAAGAATAAGGCGGAAAAATTATTCCGCCTTGTTTGTTTTAGCCGTAAGCCCAAAACCGAATTTTTGAACTTATTTATCTTTTTTAATAGCCGTCCAAATCAATGGAGTGGTAAAATATGCACTAAATACCGCAGCAACGCCAGCAATAGCAAGTTGACCACCGATAATCATCATATACGGAACAAAGAAAGCGGAAACCGCTACGCCCGCAATTAAAACGGCAACTAACGTTAACAGATATTTTTTAACGTCGCTTGCGCCAACCTTATCGGCTATAGCGCGATAAGAAACTTTATCTTTACCAGATTCTTTAATCGCTTGTTTATATTTGTTGACTGTTGCAACGGAGAGCGCCAATGCGAGCGCAAAAGAAAGCCCCAAGAACGCGCCGAAGAAATTTGCAACAGGAATACGCGTTAACGCAGTCAAAGCAACGAAAGTTAGCGCGGATATAATTGCCGAACAAACTACCGCAACTGCGCTTGCTAGTTTTTCCATAATTAACGTGTAAATAAACGCTACCGCCAAAGTTATACCGAGAGCAAGAATTATCCAGCCGATTTGACCGTCTTTATTACCTATAACTTCATTAACGACAACCTTGGGTTCAGCGCCTTTAGCAACTTCATTAGCATCTAAAGCAGCGTTAATATAATCTTTCATACCTGTAACGTCATTAGTTACGTCTTTATTAAATTTATAAACGAGTACCCTGCCGTCGTCAAGTTCTTGATAAGCGTATTTTGCCGACTTAATACCTTTTTCAGAAAGGAATGCGTCAGAAGAAGTTTTTAAAATAGTTTTTGCTTCGTCAATACTTTGGTCAACGCTAACTTGTAGTTCGTACCCTGCCTTATAGTCAACGGTATTATTTAAGCCGAAAACGCCTAAAATAGCCATTCCCGCAACGAGAACTATCAAGGTGATAATTATAGCAATTTTCATTTTACCCATAACGCTTTTCATAATTACACCTCCGCATCGGGCGTTTCTTTAGTTGCCCTTTTAAAACTTAAGAATTTTTCTTTATTCTTAACAAGCGGTAACATAAGCGCCGTGTACATTCTTGTAAATACTAAAGAACAGATAAGTGAAACTGCAACGCCGATACCAAAAGTAATTGCAAAGCATTTAACTACGCCACCTGTAAACGCTAAAAGAATAAGAGCGAGCGCGCCTGCAAGAACGTGTGCGCCGATAGTAGGAACGAGCGCGTCTTTAAAGCCCTTGTTGATTGCGGCTTTAGCAGTTTTTTCACTATTAGCAAATTCATCTTTAACGCGTTTAGCAAGCATTACCATACCGAGCGCGCAAATAACGGTTGCGCCAACTATACCGATAACACCGCCCATATTTACTACTATACCGGGAACGCCGATTAAAAGCCAAGTTTCAAAAGTAATAAACATTAAGGTTGAAAGAGCGGTTATTAAACCTAATCCCCTATAAAGCACGCAGAGCGCAATCATAATAACGAGAACTAAAGTTATAATAGCAGCAGCGCATTTAATAGCGATATTTTCGCCGTAAGGTGAAGTCACCGTAACGCCTTCATCCCAACCGTTATACTTATAAGCAAGCCCACCGCTTCTCATTTGAAGAGCCATACGAGTAGCAGCGTCTTCAGTAGAAATGTTGCTTATGCCTAAAGTATTACCGTCAAATGCTGAAGTGGTTATTGACGAATTAAATAAAACGTTTTCTTCGCCGTCTTCAGTTTCACCACAAACTATCTTGAGATAATAACTTTCTTCCGCCTCTATAGCCGCAACGAGCGCTTCTTTTGCTTCCGACGTAAATTCAATAGAGATAACGTGACTAGTTTCAGATTCCATACCGAGATATTGAGAATCTTTAACAACTTCCATATCTGCTAAAATTTCAGTTGTGGGACTTTCACTTGCCCCGCCGTAAAATTTAACTTCGCCGTACGCTGCAACTACTTTCATATCTTCAGCGACGTCGTTAGAATTTTTAACTTCAATTCTAATATCGTAATCTTCTACGCCTTCATCTGTGCTTTTAACCGCTTTAACTGAATATGCAGTATAACCAAGCGCGTCAAGCCTTGCTTTTAAAGTTGCGATAACGCCGTCAATATCGTCTTCAACTTCAACTTCGTTATCAGATGCGATAGAAAGCGTGTATGCAACACCGCCTTCAATGTCATAGTCTAACTCTATTGCGCCTAAAGCGGAGTTGTATTGTTTATTAACCCCGATAGGAAACTTAATAAAAGTCATAACGAGAATAAACGCCATAAGAACGCTTACTATCGTCAATAGAGTTATTGATTTTCCTTTACCCATTTCTGCCTCCGGTACGAAAAGAAAAAACTTTTCGGTATTCTTTGGAACTGTAATATAATATATATTTCTTTTATTACAGGCTTATCTTAAAAATTATACAGCATAACCCCGCTTGCGGTCAACAAAAATTTAGATTTTCTTGAAAAATTCTATCTGTTTTTTGTAAATTTTTGCCATTATCAAAACAATTAAGCCGTAAATTTAACCTTTAATCAACTGAAAATCAAGGAACGGGAAAATTCCGTTCCTTGAAATCACACTAAAATAAATTTAGCCTTCGATATTATTTAACTCTTCAAGCATTTTGTTAAGGTCTGCGCCGTGAACTTCAGCCGCTTCGCCAACGGTTTCACCGTGCGCAAGCGCGCAGCCCAAGCAGTGCATTCCGTAAGACATTAAAATATCGCCAGCCTTGGGGTTGATTTGGATTGCTTCAAAAATAGTAGTGTTTTCAGTAATTTTGTTAGCCATAAAAAAATCTCCTTTCAATTAACAAAAATTATTATTTCAAAAATAGTAAAAAATAAACGGTAAACTTTCCGCTTACCGTTTAATTATATAATTATTTTCATTATAAGTCAAACAATTTTGAATATTCTTAAAAATAAACGGCGTTGACTTAACGTTATTTTATATCTTCAACTTTTATTACTTTCAAATTTTTACGCTCTGCGTAAGTGGTTTTTCTTTCGGGAAGTTTAAACCACTTTATCTTTTCTTTATTGCGATACAAAATAACGAACGTTGCAAGGATTACAACGAATACTGCAATTAAAATTAAAAGCCACGTTGGGAAAGTTTCACCCTTTACGCCTTCCCACATATCGTTTATTGATTTAAGGGTTTTACTATCAAAATTGCTCATTATAGCGCAACGTTTAACTATATCTTCGGTGGGATATTGCGCGATAAGCCTGCCTAGCCCTTTTTCAGAAACCTTTACGGTATAATCATTATCATTGCCGAAAAAGTACGATAAGTCGACCGTAACGCCTTCGTCTTCAAGTAAATCTTCAGATTCGTCAAACCAACCCAAAACCACTTCGTCAAAAATGCTGGTGGTTATAGTTTCAACAGTTCCGTCTTCATTTTCAACGTCTAAAGAAAATTCGCCTTTCGCTACCATACCTGTATAACCGGTATAGTTCATATTCCTATAAACGTTTTCAGGTCTAGAAATAAAGTTTAAAAACTCATACGCTTCATCTTGATTTTCGCTACCTTTCGGCATAACGAAACCGTCAAACCAAATATTGCTACCTTCTTCAGGGATAGAATAACTTAAATCCCTTAAAAATCTACCTTCTACGAAAGAGCCGTCTTCATCTTCGACTTCACCGGACGCAACGTCAATTGCGTAAGCGGCGTCACCACTCCAAGCAACGTACGCGTCGATAAAGCCTAAAACTATATCGTTTTTACCGCTGTCAACTTCAAAGCCGTAAAGCATATTTTTAAGCGAACTTAATTTTTCACCAACGGCATCAATATTTTCTTGTTCGGTGCGATTTAATATTTCACTTATAACGTCGTTATCGTCGGTATTTTTAAGTTCTTCACCGTAAACCATTGCAAGCCCCACAAGGTAAGAATCCCTTACGGCGTCTTTTATAGTTATTTTTTTAGCGAGTTCAGGGTTATTAAATACCCCGCCCCACGAAGAAACTTCTTCCGCGCTGACGTTTTCCGTGTTATAAACCCAGCCCATCGTTCCCCACATATAGCCGACCATAAACTCGGAAAGTGATAAGCCTTTATATTCACCCGACTTAACTTTAAGTTCTTCAAGTCTGCCGTCTATATAATCAGAAACGTTTTCAGTATAATTTGGAACTTTAGTAAGGTCTAATTTTTCCAACCTGCCTTCTTCGGCAAGTTTTTCTATCATATATTCTGACGGAACTACTAAATCATAACTATTAGGGTTAATAACTAATTCGTTATACAAATTCTCATTAGTGCCGTAGGTAGAATACACTACTTCTATCCCCGTTTCTTCTGTAAATTCCGATAAAAGGTCTTCGTCAATGTAGTCTTCACAGTTACATACGCGGAGAACGCCCGTTTCCGTTGAACTTTCAGCGCACCCAAACATTGTGAAACAGGATAAAAACATAACCGTTGCTAAAAAGAGAGTAAAAAATCTTTTCATTATCTTTCAGTTCTCCTTCTTGCGTAAATATTTTTACCTATAACGACGAGTATTATTACTACGAATATTATAGCCGAAAGCGCGCGGAGCGCTGGTAACGACGAGTTTGCGTTAGATTTTGCCATTGCGCCGTAAACGTAAGTAGATATGGTATCAAAGCCTGCGGGTTTAGTGTAAGCCGATATAATATAATCGTCAAGCGATAAGGTAACGGCAAGCATAAAGCCACTTAAAATACCAGGCAAAATTTCCGGAACGACAACTTTCATTAACGCGCCGAACGGGGACGCGCCAAGGTCAAGCGCCGCTTCGTAAAGGTTCGCATCCATTTGTTTAAGTTTGGGTATTACCGATAAAACAACAAACGGGGTGGTAATAACCAAATGCCCTATTACGAGCGAAAAATAAGAACGGCTTTCAGGGAAAACTAGCGCAAATAATAGCACTAAAGCAACCGCCGTAACGATTTCTGCATTTATAACGGGAATTCTTGAAGCAGCCGAAACGCCTTTGCCGAATTTGCCTTTGCTGTAAAAAATACCTATAGCGCCAACAGTTCCCAAAATAGTCGCTAAAACCGCCGCCACAACAGCCAAAATAAGTGTATCCCAAACGATTTTCATTAAAGCGGCGTCATTGAACAATTTAATATATAGTTCAAACGAAAAACCGATACTGAACACTTCTTGAATACTAACTATCGGAGAGTCAACGAAACTATACAAAACTAGCGTAAATATAGGCGCGTAAATAAACAACAAGATAAGCGCGATATACGCAATTTGAAAAAACTTTTTCATAAGTTTGTCCCCCTTGCGTCTTCGCTTTTAAATCCGCCCGTTACCCACATTGAAACGAGCATTATCACTAGCAACACCATTGCCATTGCAGAACCTAAATTCCAGTTTTGGAAAGTAGTAAACTGTTCGTCAATAAGTTTACCAACTATCGTTATAAGCCCGTTACCGAAAGTATCGGAAATAACGTAACAAGTCATAGTGGGCATAAACACCATTGTTATTCCACTTGCAATACCCGGCATAGAAAGCGGGAAAGTAACTTTAGTGAAAGTACGCAACGGGCTTGCGCCTAAATCCATACTTGCTTCCATATAACTCTTATCCATTTTTATAAGCACGGTATAAATAGGCAAAACCATAAACGGTAAATAATCATATACCATACCTATAACAACGTTTACATAATTATTAAACCCAAAAACACCGATAAGCGTTAAAAGGTCTTTCATTGCCATTGCGCGAAGAACGAAGTTTATCCACATAGGCATAATGAAAAGCATTAAAAGCGTTCCGCCTTTATTCAAATTACTTCTTGCAAGAATATACGCTACGGGATACGCTAAAATTATGCAAATAACCGTAGTAGCAAGCGCTAATAATATACTAATTATAACCGTAGTGAGTGTTGTTGCGCTACTGAAAAATCTAATAAAATTATCAAAAGAAATTGAGCCGTTTTGGTCTGTAAACGAATAAAAGACTATTAAAACGAGTGGCAACACTACGAACAGAGCCAAAAACAAACCGTACGGAAGGCAAAGCGAACTTCTAGAAAAACGCAATGAGCGCTTTTTCATATTCACTTCGGGACGGAAGTCCTTTTGGGAAATCACCTTTTCGTTTTTCATCTCTTAATCTCCTGCTTGAGTGAAAGTTTAATTTTGTCTTTTGCAATAACGACGCTAACCCTGTCGTTTTCGTTCCAAGTATCTTCGGTATCAAAAACGAAGTCTTCTTCATTTTCATCAGTTCTTACTATAAGTTGATAGTGGTCACCCTTATATATCATAGAAACGATATTTCCGATAGCGCCACCTGCATTTTCGTCGTCGCTGATTTCAATATCTTTTAAGCCGACTTCAACGTTTACGTCAACGTCGGTAAGGTCGATTTTGTCGCCTTCTGTAGTAATTAAATAACCTTCTTCATCAAGGAACGAACCCGGATAAAGTTGAGTTACGTCACAATCAAACTCGCCGTCGCCAAAGCATACGGTATTGCGCTTTGTAATATAACCGTCATATTTATTTTCGGTAAATTCTTTTTCCATTATATGAATATCGTTAGGTTGAATAACAAGGCTTACTTTCTCACCAACCTTTCTTTCAATAGTATCTTGAATTACTATTTCCGACTTGCCGACCTTCATAACCATTTCATAATGAACGCCTTTAAATATAGAACTGATGATTTTGCCGTCAACTTGCCCTTCACCTTCATCTTTAAGCACTACGTCTTCAGGGCGGACTACGACGTCAACTTTCTCGTTCTTTTCAAAATCGTCAACGCAATCAAAAGTAGTGTTAATAAATCTAACCTTTCTATTTCCAACGATAGTACCGCTGAAAATATTACTTTCGCCTATAAAGTCTGCAACGAAAGAGTTTTTAGGTTCGTTATAAATATCGGTAGGCGTTCCGATTTGTTGAATTACGCCGTCTTTCATAACCACAATCGTATCGCTCATAGTAAGCGCTTCTTCTTGGTCGTGCGTAACGTAAATAAAGGTTATGCCGAGTTTTTTGTGCATTTCTTTAAGTTCAAGTTGCATATCCTTTCTCATTTTAAGGTCAAGCGCGCCGAGCGGTTCGTCAAGAAGTAAAATTTCAGGCTCGTTTACTATTGCGCGCGCAATGGCTACCCTTTGTTGCTGACCGCCTGAAAGGGTGGAAACGCTACGCTTTTCAAAGCCTTCAAGGTCAACCATTTTAAGCGCCTTTTCAACTTTTGCCGCAATAACTTTTTTAGAAAGTTTTTCTTTTTTAACGAACTGTTTTCCGCTAGCGTCTTCATAAGTAACTTTTACCCTTTTGAGTTTAAGCCCGAACGCTATATTTTCATAAACGTTAAGATGCGGAAAGAGCGCGTATCTTTGAAAAACGGTGTTTATAGGTCTTTTATTAGGGGGCAACGCGCTTATATCTTGCCCGTTTAATAAAATTTGACCTTTACTTGGTTTATCAAAGCCCGCTATCATACGGAGCGTGGTCGTTTTTCCGCAACCAGACGGACCTAAAAAGGTAACGAATTCGCCCTTTCTGACGTAAAAACTTATATCGTCAACGGCGACTACGCCGTCTTCAAATTCACGGGTAAGGTTTTTAATCTCAATAATCTTTTCTCTTTTGTTTTCCATTATTGCAGTCCTCTCAAAAATCTTTGATTTGTTCGCGTTTAATAAACAAAAAAACAAGCCGTGAACGACTTGCCTTTCTTGCAAAAAAATATCCCCTTATAACACCGTACGTAATACGGATATTTGTTATAAGAAATATTGGTTTTCAGAGTCTATATAGCAAAACACTTTTACTACTCTTTATTGACCGTTTCACAAGTCTGCATTTTCACGCATTCGGTTATAAAGTAACCAACTTATAAAATTTGAGTATTTAACTCAATCAATAAAGCGGTAAACCGCCAAATCGGCTGTGGACCCGGCTGTCCGTCTGGCCTCAACTCGGGAACGAGTGGTCCGTAAAAATCGCTTGGATAGACTCTAAATATCAAAGTTTTATCCTAGTTATTATAATAAAGTTTTTTAACTATCTTGTCAATCATTTTTTTGGCATATTTTTAAAAAAATATTTAGCGAATATGTTTTTTTATTTTTCGACAACGTTCGTTTGCTTTTTTTAATGGTATCTAGTATAATAACAGCGTTATCAAGGAGTATATCGTGTTTTTTGAAGTTTTAATTCAAGTGATTGGCTTTACGGCAATCGCGTTCAACTTAATAGCCGTGCAGTTTAATACTCACGGAAAAATTATTGCGTTTAAAACCATAGGCTCTTCCCTATTTTGTTTGCAATACTTGTTGCTTGGCGCGTATACGGGTATGGTTATGGATTTGATAGGTTCAATCCGCAATATAGTATTTGCCCAAACGGTAAAAAAAGGAAAGCCAACTAAAAATTATATTATTTTCTTTTCAATTTTAACTTTGGTTTTAGGCGTTTTAAGTATAATTCTTACTTGGGACGTATCGTCAATTAAATGGACGGATAGCGTACGCCTTGCAACCGTTATTATGATAATAGTTAGCATAATTTCTATAATAGCAAAACTATTAACAACCGTTGCTTACGGGATAAAAAATCCGCATTTGATAAGAATAATCAACTTGTTTTCTTGCTCGCTTTGGGTAGTATATAACTTTATAGTATTCTCACTTGCAGGTGTGATAAATGAAATTATGAGCATCACTTCTATTATAATTGCAGAAATAAGATTTAGAAAACCAAAAGCAAAAACAGAAGAACTTATAGAAGAAAACACAACGAACGAAGTTGTTGAATAAAATTAAAACGCGGTACGGAATTTATCCGTACCGCTTGTCTTTTAATTCTTTTTATAAAATTATCGCTAGAGCGCCTAGCACTATTATTGCAATTAAAAGAATTAAATTAACGTAGCCTATCGGCTTTTTATTAAGTTTTAATTGCTTTGACGTCATATTTATACAATTTATTAAAAATATAATCATTACAGGCGCTACCGTTGCTAAACCAACTATACATAATATAGTAAGAAGAATTTTTAACGTAGCAAAAGAAGAGATTAGCGTGTTTATAAGCAACACTACCAAAGATACCACTATTGCAAAACTGAGTAACCGCCATAGCCCCTTTCTTCCGATAAGAGTACTGTTTGCGCGGGCAAATTCATCTTCACTTATATTATTATATAAAATTCTATAAGTTGCAAAATGCCCCAAAAGGCTTAAAAGCCAACCTAATTTACCTTTAGGTTTCTCAACGCCTTCTTGCTTATCGTTTATCCATCTTATACGCCTTTTAACCCTTCTAATTTCATCCGAATGCTTTTTATAATCAAGTTGTTGTTCTTCAGGTAAAGTGCTAAATATTTCTTTCGCTTTTTTCCTTTCTATTAAAATAATTGTTAAAATAGAAATTGAAACAATAAGTAGCGCGCCAACAATGCCTATGAAGATATAAACTTGCTCCGAAACCGTTCCGCCCGTTGCAATTCCATAAATTATTAACGCGGAAAGCAACGCGCTAACCGTCAACATAAATACTATATGCCCTATAAAAGTTCTTACTTCATGTCCGTAAGACATTTCTTGCGCAGAACATTTAGACATATGAATAAATGCGTAAAGAAAGTATATTACGTAACTTAAAACTAAAACGACCATAAGCGCTATGCCAACCACTACCGCCCAAACGAAGGATGCAGTCATACCGCTAAATAAAGTGCTTAACCCCAAAGTCACGGTTTCTAAAGTTTCGTTATTTAATTCCCCCGTCGTTTTTATTGCGGAATTAATCATAGGTATTAGCGAAGTTACAACGAAATACCCCGCAAACACGGCAACCACAGCAACTAGTAACGCCGCAATAATACTTAACACAACGAAACTTTTTCTCGGTTTTTCCGGTTTTGTTAAGGCGTATTTAAGTACGGGTACGCTCATACAAATTGCCGTTGCATCCGCGCGTAAAGAACTTATTTCTTTATAAGAAATTTTACCATAACTTTCCTTTTCTAAAGAATAATCGTCAACTTTAGAAACTTCTTCGGTTACGATAGGCTCTTTTGTCAAATTGTTTTCATCAAAAAAATCACTCATAACTTTTCCCCCTTTAGTTTATTTTATCATAATTTAATTTTTTGTCAATACTTATTTAAAAATTCCCTACCGATTAAATATCGATAGGGATAATGTTTATAAATACATAATATACACGTTGCGTTCATATCCCCCAGTACGGATAACTTTAAGTTTACATTCCATACCGAGTTTTTTTAAAGACGAATTGCTTGCTATATTATCTGGATGCGCAGTAGCAACAAGATACTCAAAACCTGCTTTTTTAGCATAATCAATAAGTTCAGCGTTTATTTTATACATAAGATTTTTGCCTCTATATTCAGGCAAAACCATACTTCCGCCAAGTTCTGCGCCCTTTAAATTTTTAACGCCAAGTTTAACTGCAAGTTCGTTAAACTCATCTTCATTAGTATCAATAAGCGATACCGCTGCAAGAACGCCGTCAACAAACGCCCCGTAGATGACAAGAGAACTTTTCTCATCAAATGTATTTTCTAAATTTTCTTCAGAAAAAGGCATAAACCAAGTTGAGTTTGTTAAATTTTGCCTTATAATATTGTTAATATCTTTAAATGCTTTGTGATGCGTTTTATCTAATCTTTTAATTTCAACCATAATATCACCAGTCATCTTTTGGCGTTAATTTTATATCGTCATAATAATCAAAATAACGCTCTTTATCGCTCTTAAAACGCTCTTCCATCCATTCTTCTGGGAAAGCAGCGTCTTCTTCTTTATTATCAGATTCCCGCATTAAGTCGTAAAGCGTTTTTCCTTTATATTGCATTTTGCATTACCGCCCGTACAATTTATACAGCCTTTGCACCCGCGTTTTTTTGTTTTTGCAAGCGCGACTATTGATAAAATTATTATACCAACGATTAAAAATAAAATCAAGTAAAATGAGTTTATAACCATTAACCCTATTATATTTATTAAAAGCGCAACTAAATACCCTGCCGTAAACTGAAAAAGCAACATAAAAATAAACCATTTTTTACTGTTTAGTTCGCGCTTTGCCGTAACTAAACTAGCAAGGCACGGCGGGGATAATAATATAAACGCCATAAACGCATAAATAGAAAACTTTGAGTAAAATAAGGTTTCAGGCGCGCTTGTTACCTGTCTTAAAGTTTCCACAACCGCTTCTTTTGCAAATATACCTGATAAAACTGATACGGACGCTTGCCAGTTACCAAAACCAAGCGGTTCAAATATAAACTTTAATGCGTTACCTATAAAAAACAAAAAACTTTCTTCCACGTTGTTTTCAACGTAACCTTTAATGCCGAAATTTTGCAAAAAGAATAACGCAACGGATACCAAAAGCACGGTTGAACCAGCCTTAAAAATAAAGTCTTTAATCTTTTCTATTAAAACGGATAAAACGTCTTTAATAGACGGTGGGCGGAGATTTGGCATTTCTAAAATAAAAGCGCTTTCACTATCTTTAAATGCTTTGAATTTTTTTAATATTCTACCGAATACGCCAACGGAAAATAGAGCAAGAAAATACATTGAAGTTGCTATTAAGGCGCTTCCGCCAAAAAACTCATAACTAAACCATCCGAAAACCGCCGTTTTTGCGCCACACGGCATAAAGGGCGCTAAAAACACCGTTGCCCTGCGTTCACTTTTGTTTTCTATAACGCGGGTTGCCATTACGCCCGATACCGTACAACCACAAGATACTATCATAGGTAAAAGAGATTTTCCACTCAAACCGAACGCGCGAAAAAACCTATCTAAAATAAATGCAATACGCGCCGCGTAACCACTCTGCTCTATAACTGCCATTAAAGCAAATAATACTAAAATTTGCGGTAAAAACGACGCAACCGTTCCTATGCCTTGTATAACTGCTTTACAGCACACGCCTACAACCCATTTAGGGCAATTATTATTAGTTAAAAACACATTTAATTTTTCAGAAGTTATTTCAAAATATTTATCTATATACCCACCAAAAAAACCACCTATTTTCATTGATAAAAAATATACTAAAGCAATTACCGCAAAAAATATAGGCAATCCAAAAATCTTATGCGTTAAAACCCCGTCGGCTTTCAAAGTAAAAAGTTCGGCTTTAGTCTGCTTATAAGTTACTATTTCTTTAACGTTAGTTTCTATCCATTGAAAAGCGTAGTTTTTAGAAACATTTAAATTATTTATTACTGGTTTTGCTTTTAACGCAACGCTTATAAGCGCGTCAATATTAAGTTTTTTTAACGCGGAAACGGGCAAAACTTTTACGCCTAAAAGTTTAGATAATTTTTCACAATTTAATTTAATGCCGTTTTTAATAAGGTCGTCATACATATTTACGGCAATAACCATAGGTAAACGCAGTTTGATAAGTTCAAGCGTTAAATATAAATTGCGTTCTAAATTAGTACCGTCAAGAACGTTTATTATAACCGATGGCGGTGAATTTTTAATAAATTTTAAAACGGCGCGTTCGTCTTCTGATTTGGCGTCTAGCGAATATAGCCCCGGAAGGTCGGTTATAATAACGCTTTTGTCTTTTTTATAAAAGCCTTCTTTTTTTTCAGTAGTAACGCCCGTCCAGTTGCCGGTTTTCTGATAAGTGCCGGTAAGTGTGTTAAAAAGCGTAGTTTTTCCGCAATTCGGATTACCTATTAGCGCAATATTTTTATTCAAAATTTTTCCACCTGAATTTTATTAGCGTCTTTTATTCTTAAAGCAAGGTAAAAACCCCGTAATTTAATCTCTATAGGGTCTAAAAACGGCGCGCGACGAATTAGCGTAACGGTTACGCCTTCAGTTAGCCCCATTACCGCCAAACGATTTTTTACGCCTAAATCTGTTTTTATGCTTATAACCTTGCCACTCTCACCTATTTTAAGTTTTGATAGTTCCATCTATATATTTTATTTTGCTCTAATTTCAAATATTACCAAGATAACGATATTACTTTAACGGTTATTTAATAGACAAAAAAATTAGCGTGTGTTAAAATATTATTAAATTTTTTACAGGAGATTTTTATGGACGCGCTTTTACCTATGCTTATTAACGTTTTGATATTCGTTGCGCTTGCTTTGCCCGGTTATATTTTAGTTAAAACTAAAATTATAAAGTCTTCAGATTCCGCTTCGCTTTCAAAACTTTTAACTTACGTAGCCTTGCCGTTTATGATTTTCGTTGGCGCTCAAAATATTAACCTTTCAGGCGACTTTTTGGCGCTTGCAGGTATCACAACAGTTGCAGGTATTGCAATAACGGTTGGTTGTTTTTTTCTATCAAAACCACTTGCAATGAAAAGGTTATTCAATAAAAATTCTAATAATGAAACTGAAAGCGAAGAAACCGTTAACACTGAAAAATCACGTGGCGTAATGCGGTTTGCAATGGCTTTTTCAAACAATGGATTTTTAGGAATTCCACTTGCAGTTGCAGTTTTTAGTGGAAACGCGCAAATACAAGCAATAGTAATAATATTAAACATTATAACTAATTTGTTTTTATACACTTTAGGCATTTATCTAATATCTGGCGATAAAAATATGATAAGCATTAAAAAGGCGCTCTTAAACCCCGTGCTTATTGCATTTGTGTTAGGTATTATATTTAACGCTTTCGGGATTGCAAAAGCCGTCCCTGAAGTCACAAAATACGCAACTCACTTAAACAATTTAGTTACGCCTATATCAATGATTATTTTAGGCATTAAACTTGCTGATATTCCGTTAAAATCTTTATTCACTTCACCCTTGGCTTATTACGTTTCAGCAATTAAACTTGTGCTAGTTCCCTTGTTGGCAGTTCTTATTGCCGTAGCGCTTAAAGCATTGTTTAATTTATCAAACGATATAATAATGGGTTTCTTTATTGGTTTTGCTATGCCGACTGCAGGTCTTGCATCAACGTTTGCCGATAACTACAACGGCGATACTAAAAACGCAGTTATATACACCTTGTCATCCACTATTTTATCAGTTATAACTATTCCGTTACTTTACTTGCTTTTAACCGCAATATTATAAAAAGAAAATACCCGAAAGGGTGTTTTTTAGATAAAAAAAATAAACCGCGGTAAATAACGCGGTTTTATTTTTAATTAGTCTACTAATTCGATAATTGCTACTTCTGCAGCATCGCCCTTACGGGGTCCGAGTTTGTAGATTCTGGTGTATCCGCCACCTTGACCTTTTTCTTCCTTGCGAGAAGCATATTTAGGTGCGTATTCATCAAAAATCTTTTCCATGAGCGGATATTTGATAGCCTTGGTTCTCTTTTTGAAGTCAGGCTTGCTTTCTTTGAAACCTTTAACTTCTTGTAAATCGTTAACCATGGTCATAATTTTTCTTCTTGCGTTGAGTTTCTTAACGCCGTCTTTTACGAGGGTTTTGGTGGTTTCCTTGCCCTTTGCGTCGCTAACGGTAACTTCCGTTTCAACGGTATCAGCGTAAGTATTTACTGCAAGCGTAATGATTTTTGAAACGTAAGCAGCAACTTCTTTTGCTCTTGCTTCGGTAGTTTCAATTTTGCCGTGCCACAAAAGTGCGGACGCTTGGTTTTTAATAAGCGCTATTCTCTGCGTAGCGTTTACGCCTAATTTTCTTGCCATTGTTTAGTCCTCCTTGTCCTGTAACTTTAAGCCGTAACTTTCGAGTTTGTAAATAACTTCATCGAGAGATTTTTTGCCCAAGTTGCGGACTTTAAGCATATCGTCTTCGGTTTTTTTGGTTAAATCTTCCACGGTGTGGATGTTTGCTCTCTTCAAGCAGTTATAAGAACGAACGGATAAATCCATTTCTTCAATGGTCATCTCGAGAATTCTTGTTCTCTTATCTTCTTCCGGCGGAACTAAAATTCCGATATTACCGAGTTCTGATAAGGATACGAACATTCTAATATGTTCTTCCATAATTTTTGCCGCAAGGCTGACAATATCTTTACCGGAGAACGCACCGTTAGTCCAAACTTCTAACGTGAGTTTGTCAAAATCAACGCTTTGACCTACGCGCGTTGCGGTTACGTCATAACTAACTTTCTTTACAGGCGTGTAAATACTGTCTATTGCGATATTATCAATAACGTTTGCTTTATGTTCGCTTGCATCTTGATAACCGCGACCTCTGCCTACGGTAAGTTCCATATCGATTTTGCCGCCCTCGTCAACAGTACAAATATAAAGGTCAGGATTTAATACTTCCATATCCGCTTCGCAAGCGATATCGCCGGCT
>JAFVOV010000001.1 GCA_017505675.1 Clostridia bacterium | reverse complement strand
TTCTGCATTAAATACTATTTTGAAGGCGGCGGAAGATTATAAGCGCGTTTTAATTGATATTGAAAAAATAGAAGAACAGTTGTTGGCGTTTGAAAGTGAAAAAGAAAGTTTTAATTATAATTCGTTTACTACAAAAGAAGACGTGTTGACTATTAAAAAAGAACTAGCTTCTGCGCAAGCGGAATTAAACGCTCTAACTTTATCCATAGCAAATAAACGCGCTACTGTAAAATATCATGAAGACTTTTCTTCATCAATAACTGAACTTGAAAGTCGCAAAAGTGAACTTTTGGGTAAAATTGACGAATATAGCGAAGATTATAAAATTTTAAATTTGACTACGGAATATCTTAAAAAAGCGGATGAGAATTTGAAAGTGAAATATCGCGCGCCACTTGAAAGTAGTCTTAATAAATATTTATCGCTTGTTGATGATGGCGGTAAAAATGCCCAAATTGATATTGATTTAACGGTAACCATTTGTGAAAAAGACGGGCAAAAAGCGACTGATTATTATAGCAAAGGTTATCAAAACTTATTTGAAATTTGTAAAAGATTTGCTTTAACTGACGTGTTATTTAAATCGGAAAAGCCGTTTATAATTTTAGACGACCCGTTTTATAATTTGGATGATGAAAAACTTTTTTCAGCGGTTAATTTGATAAAAAAATTAAGTGAAGAATATCAAATTATATACTTTGTATGTCACGATAGTAGGAGAGCGTGATGGAGAAAGAATACAAACTTAATTTTGAGTTAGTTCCTGACGGATGTTGGTATTCAAATTTGCGTTCTATACTTTCCAAGCGTCAATGGGATTTTTTAAAATCTGAAGCAAAAGAAAGGGCTGGTGGCAAATGTATGATATGCGGTAAAAAAACAGACAAGTTAGACGCTCACGAGCGTTGGAGTTATGATGCTGAAAAGCAAGTTCAAAAGTTAGAAGATATTATAGCGGTTTGTAAAGATTGCCATAGCGTTATTCATATAGGCTATACTCAACTAAAAGGTAATGAAGAACGCGCTGAACGACATTTTATGAAAGTAAACGGCGTTTCTTATGCTGAATATAGAAATGCGCTTGGGAAAGCAAATGAACGCCATCAAGAACTTAACAAAGTGCCCGAGTGGGCAATTGATATATCATACTTAAAAAAATATACTGAAGAATAAAGATATAACAGGTGAATTATGGAAATTATTGACGCTCACGCGCATATATATCCGGAAAAAATTGCTGAAAAGGCAACGGGGGCAATAGGTGCATTTTACGATTTGGTAATGGAGAATTCAAAAGGGACAACTGAAAGACTTATTGAAGAAGGCTCAAGGGCGGGTGTGTCTAGATACGTTGTTCATTCTTGTGCAACTAAAGCGCATCAAGTCCGCTCGATAAACGAATTTATAAAATCAGAACTCGATAAACATTCAGAATTTATAGGGTTTATGACGCTTCATCAAGATTTGACTGAAGAAGAAATCTATGAATAAGTTTCTTGGTGTTTAAAAAATGGATTTAAAGGTGTTAAACTTCATCCAGATTTTCAAAAATTTAATATCGATAGTGAAGAAGCCGAAAAATTTTATCGTGTTATAGGTGATAAAATGCCAATTTTATTACATACGGGTGACGATAGATATGAATTTAGTAAGCCTTATAGGTTAGTAAATATGGCTAAAAAATACAAAAACGTTAATTTTATAGGCGCGCATTTCGGTGGCTATCGTTACTGGGATGATTGCCATATTTATAAAGGCATTGAAAACGTTTATTTTGATACATGTTCTGCACTTCCATTTTTAGGTACGGAAAGGGCAAAGGCGTTAATAGATATGCTAGGTGTAGAAAAATTCTTTTTTGGTACGGACTTTCCTATGTGGGATGCAACCGACGAATTAAAGCGTTTTAACGCCATAAAATTAAGTGAAAAAGAAAGAGAATTGATATTATCTAAAAACTTAAAAAATTTATTAAAAATTAAATAAAACAAATATAAAATACTTGACAAAGGAAGATTCAAGTTATATAATATCAAAAAAATAAAACGCTGTGACGGAGAAAGACGTGCTGTTTGGATTAGAGAGTTGACGGTTGGTGCAAGTCAATGACGGATAAAACGTTACTCACTCCCGAGCGGAAACGGCGAAATTAGTAATCGTTTACGGAAGCCCCGTTAAAGGCAAAGAGTGGTTGTCTTATGAGCAACAATTCGGGTGGTACCGCGGTAAATTATCGTCCCTGACTTTTAGTCAGGGATTTTTTATTTAACATAAGGTATTTCACTATTACAACCACTATTTGCTTGACACCGTTTTTTCTTTATTATATAATGTTTATATAATAAATTTCTTGAAACGTTGTAGCGGATTGGTGAAAAGTGTAGTCGTTTTCGGTTAGCCCCGTTAATGGCTTAAGAGTGGTTGTTTTTAAGCAACAATTCGGGTGGTACCGCGGTAAATTATCGTCCCTGACGTTCAGTCGGGGATTTTTTATTTTCAAGACATTTATTATAGGAGTATATATTATGAGAAAAATTACTGTTTCAGACGTAACCTTAAAGGTTGTTCAACAAGAAGGGCTAGCTTTAACTTTTAGAGAAAAACTTGCCATTGCCGAAAAACTAAACGCATCACGCGTTGACGCTATTGAACTACCTGAACTAAATGGTTCGAAAGAAATGGACGTAATTTATCGTACTATTGCATCTTCAATCAAAAATGCGGTGGTTAAAATTCCTGTTGGTAGTAGTGAAGAAAGCATTAAAGCGGCTGTAGAATGTGTTAAGGGCGCTGATAAAGTGTGCTTGCAAGTCGTAATGCCTGTATCAACGGCGCAAATGGAATATTTTTATCATTTAAAAGCGCCTGCAATGCAAGTTAAAATAGGTGAACTTATTAAATCTGCAAGCGAAATTTGTGAATGTGTAGAGTTTGTTGCTTTGGATGCTTTTAGAGCAGAGGAAGGTTTCATAGAATCGTGTGTTAAAACAGCCGTTCTTGCCGGCGCAAAATCAGTCACCATTTCTGACGACGCGGGCGAAGCATTCCCCGAAGATTATAAAAAGATAATTGAAAAAATCAAATCGGTTTGTGACGTTCCCGTTTACGTTCAACCGTCTGATACGCTTTCAATGGCAGCAGCATCTGCCGTGGAAGCAATAAAAGCAGGCGCTGACGGGGTTAAAACTTCTTCTTTTGGTAAATTTTTGTCAATGTCAGTTATTTCTGATATTTTTAGGACTAAAAAGTTTGATATGGATGCAGAATGCACCGTTGACGTAACTAATGCTAAATCAATTTCCGCAGTAATTAACGGAATTACCGAACAGGCTATTGAAGAAGATGAAACGAAAAACGTTTTAAGTGGTGTTTTTGACGTTAATTCTGATATCAAAGACGTTGCTGTTGCTTCAAAACAACTTGGCTATGAACTTTCAGATACCGATATCGGAAACGTTTATGAAGAACTTAAAAAACTTTGCGCTAAAAAAGGCGCTGTTGACGTAAAAGAAATTGAAGCGGTTATAGCAAGTACTGCTATGCAAGTGCCGTCAACTTATCATTTAGTTAACTACGTTGTTAATAGCGGTAATATTATTCCCGCAACTGCAAACGTTACTTTAGAAAAAGATGGTGAAAAGTTTACCGGTGTTTCTACTGGTGACGGTCCTATTGACGCTGCTTTCCACGCTATTGAGCAGATTATCGGTCATCATTATGAACTTGATGATTTTCAGGTGCATGCGGTAACTAAAGGTAGGGGTGCAGTCGGCTCGTCTATTATTCGTTTGCGCGCAGATGGCAAACTTTATCCTGGTAACGGCGTTTCAACTGATATTGTAGGCGCATGTATACGCGCTTATGTAAACGCTCTCAATAAAATTGTTTATGGGGAGAATTGATATGAAACTTGCTTTTACTGATAATTTTGTCAATTCTTCAAAATTTATTGAACTTTGTAACGTCGTTCAAAAATACGGTTTTGACGGCGTTGAAATTACCAACGTAGAAGAAGAAAAGAAAAATCATTCGGATAGTATTTTCCGTTCTTCTTGTACGGCGGATGCAAAACGTAAACTTGTAAATAGGCATATTGCTATTCCTGTTATAACTTGTCCCGAAAATATTACGGATAAATTTGATAGTAATATTTTAATTAAGCAAATTGAATACGCGGCGTTAGCGTCAGTTTCCGGCGTTGTTATTAAATTAAATGAAATTTTAAGTGAAAACAAACTTAAAGAAATTTTAACTCCGGCAATAAAAGTTGCCGAATCAAACGGCGTTTCTATTTTACTTGAAACTGCCGGTGCGTTAGTTAAAACGCAAACCGTTTTAGACGTTATAAACGTTTTCGGCACGGCTTGTTTAAAAGTTTGTTGGAATATTCGTGAAACGTTTTTTACAGCAGGCGAATCTGCCGATACTACCATTCAAACACTTGGCGCGTATATTGATTACGTTCGTTTGGGCGATAAAAAAAATGATGAAAACGTTTTAATCGGTGACGGTGACTTGCCTGTAAAAGATTTTATGAACGCATTGCGCTCGTTAAATTATGACGGATATATTGCCGTTATGGATTCAGGTGAAATTACTTCAGCGGATATTATTTTAACTCATTTCAAAAGTTGCTTAACTGCAACGGCTGCTGAAACGGTTGAAAAGCCTATATATTATAATCGTTATAAAACAGGCACTCATCCTTGGAAAAAGTATGACGTTTTAGATTTGACGTTTTCTGAAGTACTTGACGAGATGGTTGAAAGATATCCAGACCAATACGCATTTAAATATACTACTTTAGATTATACTAGAACTTATTCTGAATTTAGGGAAGACGTTGATAAGGTTGCAGCCGCTCTTATTTCTTTAGGCGTTGAAGCGGGGCATCACGTAGCAATATGGGCAACGAACGTTCCACAATGGTTCTTAACCTTTTGGGCTACGGTAAAAATCGGCGCAGTTTTGGTTACGGTTAATACCGCTTACAAAATACACGAGGCTGAATATTTGTTAAGGCAGTCCGATACGCATACTTTAGTTATGATAGATAGTTGCAAAGATTCAGACTATAAAGCGACTATTGAAGAACTTTGCCCTGAACTTAAAAATATTAAGCTGGGTAATCCTTTATATTCTAAAAAACTTCCGTTTTTGCGTAACGTAATTACCGTTGGTTTTGAAATGGACGGTTGTTTAGAATGGAAAGATTTTGTTAATCGCTCCGCTCTTGTTCCGCAAGAAGAAGTTCGCCGTAGAGCATCAATGGTTAAGGCAGACGACGTTTGTAATATGCAATATACGTCAGGTACGACCGGATTTCCTAAAGGCGTTATGCTTACTCATAGAAATATAGTAAATAACGGGAAAATTATCGGGGATAGAATGGATATTTCAACCGCCGATAAAATGATGATTCAAGTGCCTATGTTCCATTGCTTTGGAATGGTGCTTTCAATGACAAACTTAATGACGCACGGTGGAACTCTCTGCCCAATGCCGTATTTTTCGCCTAAATCTTCGCTTGCTTGCGTAAATGATGAAAAAATTACGTGTTTTAACGGCGTTCCTACAATGTTTATTGCAATGTTTAACCATTCAGACTTTGCTAAAACAGACTTTTCGCACATGAGAACGGGTATAATGGCAGGCGCCAACTGTCCGCCAGAACTTATGCGCCGTGCAGCAGCGGAAATGAATATGACGGAAATCATAAGCGTTTACGGTCAAACGGAAGCGTCACCAGGATGCACTATGGGTGAAGTTAATGAAGATATTGACCACCGCGTTGAAACGGTTGGTAGCGCTTTCCCTGGTGTTGAATGTAAAATTATCGACCCGGAAACAGGTGAAGAACTTCCCGATGGTGAAAATGGTGAGTTTGTTGCGCGTGGCTATAATATTATGAAAGGCTATTATAAAATGCCCAAAGCAACCGAGCAAACGATTGATGCAGACGGCTGGCTTCATAGTGGTGATATTTGTTGCCGTACGCCTGACGGATATTATAAAGTTACCGGTAGGCTTAAAGATATGATAATTCGCGGTGGTGAAAACTTGTATCCGCGTGAAATTGAAGAATTTTATTTGACGCACGAAAAGGTAAGGGACGTTCAAGTTGTCGGTGTTCCAGATTCTAGATATGGTGAAGAAGCCTGCGCTTACATAATATTAAATAAAGGCGAAGAATCTTCTGAAACGGAAATGCGTGAATACGGAAATAACCACATGGCAAAACATAAAGTTCCAAGATATTTTATTTTCGTTAAAGAGTTCCCAATGAACGCCGCTGGTAAAATTTTAAAATATAAAATGCGTGAAGAAGCATCTGAATTTATAAAAAATATGTAATAACCTTAAGAGGTGTAATTATGCAAGATATAAAAATTGAAAAAGCAAAAACTTTAAAAGAAAAACCCGATTTTTCTAAACTCGGTTTTGGTAAATATTTTACCGACCACATGTTTGTTATGGAATATTCGGATGCGGACGGCTGGAAAAATGCAAGAATAGTTCCGTTTGATTATATTCCTATTCATCCCGCATCAACCGTATTGCATTACGGCGCGGAAATTTTTGAAGGTATGAAAGCGTATAAGACCAAAGACGGATATCAAATGTTCCGCCCGATGGAAAATATTAAAAGGATGAATGATTCGGCTGAAAGGCTTTGTTTACCTACCTTACCTGAAGAATTTACCTTAAAAGCGCTTACTGAACTTATAAATTTAGATTATGAATGGATTCCTAATCAACCGGGTACTTCACTATATATTCGTCCGTTTATGTTTGGTAACGACGAATCTTTAGGGGTTCACGCCGTTCATAACGCTACTTTCGTAATCATTTTATCGCCTGTAGGTAGTTATTATGCCGAAGGGCTTAACCCTGTAAAAATTAGCATAGAAAGTGAAGACGTTCGCGCTGTTCGTGGTGGTACTGGTTACGCTAAATGCGGTGGTAACTACGCTGCAAGTTTAAGAGCGGGTAAACGCGCTGCTGCAAAAGGTTTCTCTCAAGTTCTTTGGCTTGACGGTGTGGAAAGAAAATATATTGAAGAAGTTGGCGCAATGAACGTTATGTTTAAAATTAACGGCGAAATCGTTACGCCTATGCTTACAGGTTCCGTTCTTCCTGGTATTACTAGAAAATCTTGTTTGGAAATTTTGAGGGAATGGGGATATAAGGTTACTGAAAGACTTATTTCTGTTGACGAACTTATCGGCGCGGCAGAAAACGGAACTCTTGATGAAGCGTGGGGTACTGGTACTGCGGCAGTAATTTCTCCAATCGGTCATTTAGTTTATAAAGACGTAGACCACGTTGTTGCTGATAACAAGATAGGTGAACTCGCTCAAAAACTTTACGACGAATTAACTGGTATTCAATGGGGAGTAAAACCTGATACTCGCGGTTGGTGCTATAAGGTGAAAATTTAATGTTCGATAAACGCGTTACGGTATTTATGGGGCATTACGGCAGTGGAAAAACTTTTTCTGCTGTTTCTTACGCGGTGGAACTTGCAAAACTCGGCAAAGCGGTTAGTATTTATGATTTAGATATTGTAAATCCATATTTTAGAACGGTTGATGCTCAAAAAACTCTAGCAAAATCAGGCGTTGAATTAGTGGTTTCACCATTTGCAGAAACAAACGTAGATATTCCTGCAATGAATGCAAAATCTTATCAAATGGTTGACGATTTATCGCGTTATGCCGTTGCGGATATAGGTGGTGATGACCGTGGCGCTTTGGCGCTTGGTAGATTTTCCGATAAGTTAAAAGCCGAGAACAATTATGACGCATTGCTTGTTGTGAATAAGTTTAGACCAGAAACCCGCACGGTTGAAGACGTTTTGTCTATAAAAGAAGAAATAGAGCGTTCTGGTAAACTTCCTTTCACTGGTATAGTAAATAATACAAACCTTGGTAACGATACAGATATTAATTGTATTTTAGAAGGTTTTGAATTTACTAAAAAAATTGCGGAACGTACGGGCTTGCCTGTAAAATTTACTGCAGTAAGAAAAGATATTATTTGTGAAGAACTTAAAAATATAAAAGATATATTGCCGATTGAACCGATTAAATACGGAAATTGGCTATAAAAGGAGAAGATATGGCAAAAGTTACTTTTGACGAAGAGCGTTGTAAGGGTTGCGGACTGTGTGAAACGGTTTGCCCTAAACAAATTATTGCGCTCGCTAAAGAAAAAATCAACGTAAAAGGTTACCATCCGGCAACTATTACCGAACAAGAAAAATGTATTGGCTGCGCATTTTGTGCAACAATGTGTCCCGATACGGTAATTACGGTGGAAAAATAGAGGTGTATTATGGCAGAAAAAGT
>JAFVOV010000044.1 GCA_017505675.1 Clostridia bacterium | reverse complement strand
GACGTAGACCTGCATAGCATTAAAACGTTTGTATATGTGTATAGAAATATGAGATAATCTACATAAAAAATATAATGTTACTATAATTTTTTGTAAAAACTTGAAATATAAGTTAAATTGTTATATAATTATATATATTGATTACATTAAGGTTATATTTTTTTAAATAGTTTTATTATGGAGAAAAAAATTAAAATAAGGCTTTCAACCGTGCAGGTTATAATGTTAAGTTTCCTGTTGGTTATATTGTTTGGTAGCGCGTTACTTGCTTTGCCAATTAGTAGCAAAAATGGAGAAGCAGTTCCATATGTTGACGCGTTGTTCACTGCAACTTCAGCAACTTGCGTTACAGGTTTAGTAACTTTGCCTACGGTGACTACTTGGAGTGTTTTTGGGCAAGTTGTTATATTAATTTTAATACAAATAGGTGGTTTAGGCGTTATAACCGTAATAGCAGGTTTTACTTTAGCGCTTCACCGTAAAATAGGTTTAAATGATAGTAGGTTGATAAGCGACGCCTTTAACCTTACTACTTTGTCAGGGATAAATAAATTTGTAAAAAAAGTCATAGTTGGCACGTTTATCATTGAGGGGCTTGGTGCTCTTTTATATATGACTGTTTTTATTCCAGATTTTGGCTTAAAAGGAATTTGGATTTCAATTTTTAATTCCATTTCTGCTTTTTGTAACGCTGGGATAGACATTGTTGCGCAAAATAGTCTTTGCGATTACGCAGTTAATCCATTAATCAATACGGTTACCAGCCTTTTAATAGTTTTAGGTGGTATAGGTTTTATAGTTTGGTGGGATATAGCAAAAGTTATTAGAAATTTTAGAACGGAAAAATTTAAATGCTTTAACCGCTTAACATTGCATAGCAAAATTGTGTTAATAACTACGCTTGTTCTTATTTTTGGCGGTGCTATCTCAATATTTATATTAGAATATAATAACCCATTGACGTTAGCAAACTATTCTTTATTTGATAAAATACAAATATCGTTTTTTCAATCTATAACAACAAGAACGGCGGGTTTTGCAACGCTACCGCAAGAAAATTTAAGTAATGCCACGGCAATTATTTGTTTACTTTTGATGTTTATCGGGGGGTCACCGGTAGGCACTGCGGGCGGAATAAAAACCGTTACTATTTTAGTGTTGTTGGCAACCGCTACGTCTGCGATAAAAAATAAAAATGAAGTAACGGTATTTAATAGGAATTTATCAAGGCAAATAACTAAAAAAGCAGTTGCTGTCGCAAGTATGTCGTTTATAATCGCATTTATATCTACAATATTACTTGCCACAGTAACTAATGCACCTGCGATTGATATTGTCTATGAAACGGTTAGCGCTACAGCAACGGTAGGGTTAACTAGGAATTTAACGTCAATATTAAATACGTTTGGAAAAATTATAATCATAGCAACAATGTTTTTGGGTAGAGTAGGGCCTATTTCTTTGGCGTTAATGTTTAATTTAAAAAAAGAAAGTAGCAACCTTATAAAAAACCCAACGGAAGAAATAAGTATAGGGTGAAAAAGGAGTATAATATGAGTATAAATAAATCTTACGCCGTTTTTGGTCTTGGTCAATATGGATTAGCGGTAGCGACCGAACTTGTGAATAATGGAGCGGACGTTTTGGCTGTAGACTTGGATGAAAACATAGTTAATTCTGCGATTTCAGAAATTCCTTTTTGTAAATGTGCTGATATTACAAATTTGGAAGTTATTAAACAACTTGGCGTTGCTAATATAGACGTTGTTATTATTGCTATGGCTAATAATCTTGAGGCAAGCGTTATGGCTGTTATGTTGTGTAAAGAAATTGGGGTAAAAACGGTAATTGCAAAATGCGCAAATGAACTTCATCAGAAAATTTTAAGTAAGGTTGGGGCGGATAAAGTAATATTCCCAGAAAGAGAATCAGGAAAGAGATTAGCAAAGAACCTTTTAAGTTCGGGGTTTGTTGACGTTATTGACTCTTTTGATAACGTTTCTTTCGTTGAATTAGATTTAAAACCAGAGTGGGAAGATAAAACTCTTATCGAACTTGATTTGCGTAAAAAGTACGACTTAAACGTAATTGCTATTCGGCAGGCAGATAATTTAGAAATAAATATTGACCCAAATATGAAGTTGACAAAAGAGATGAAACTTGTAATAATTATAAACACTTCTAAATTAGGTAAATTAAAATAATTATGAAATTAAATGAAATAAAAAAACTTGATAAGTTTACTGTAAATAATCCGGCTAAAGATAAAATAACGGTGAGCGTTTTGCTCGTTTATAGAGGCAGTTTTAACGACGAAAGGCTTGTTGCGTCTAAAGAGTTTAACGTTCAAGATATTAAAGATAAACCGCTTATTTGGTTTGATTTATATTTGGGAATTAAAAAAGATAACACAGTAAAAATCGCATTTATTTATATGGAAAATTACGACTTGTATTTTTTTGAAGACGACGGCGAAAAGAAAAGAGTTATTAAAAAAACTGGCGTATCGTATTGCCGTACAGACGATTATGATGAAAAATATATAATCGCCGTTAATATTTGGTAGTTAAATGTTAAGGTGAATTAGTAATTAAAAATTATAATATAAATATGAAAAAGGAGCGACATATTTGTCTGCTCCTTTTTTTATTTATTGAAAATCAATATCAATCGTCTTTTTTTAACGCGGTGGGAACTTCTGGAATACTAGTATTATATTGCTTTCTAAATTGAATAGGCGGTAAAACGTATTTTTCCTTAAAAATTTTATTTAAATACGGCAAAGATTCAATTCCAACTAAATCGGCAATTTTTCTCAACGAATAATTAGTGGTTTTTAGATAGTAAGCAATATAAGTTAGCCTTAAGTGTTTAATGTGTTGCGATAAAGGGATACCCGTTTGTTGTTTAAAAACGTGACATAGATAAGACGAACTGTATTTTAATTGTTTAGAAAGCGTAGGTATACCGCCTTGAATAAAAGTGTTTTTATTTAAGCAGTCAAGAATTTGTTCTGAAATAGATTTAGGGGTAGGATTAGTATATTCGTTATTTTTAAATAATTTGAGCAAAATATTAAGTAGGAAAATAACGCCTACGCATCGTTTTTTATCTGCTTCGTTTTCGCGAGTGAATTTTTGAGCAATATTTTCAAGTTCAATTATTTCCGCAGACGTAAAGGATATAGGGTAACTAGCGTTTTGTATAAGTTCTAACGGACTTTCGATTTCTTGAGTTATTAAAGCCAACGTGCTTTCAAAAAGTTTGTTTGAAATTAAAAGGTCTCTGTGCATAGAATCAATATTAGAAAAAAACGTATGGGTGTCATTTGGTGTTAAAAGAATGCAATCACCAGCAGATAGCGTTCTGTTATCCCCATTAAGCGAATGTTCCATATTTCCACTAATCATATAAAAAATCTCGTAAAAATCGTGATTGTGTGGTCTGCAACTTGCATTTTGAACAACTTGAGTTGCAATCTCAAGTTTATCTGGAATTAAATATAAAGGTTTATACGTTGGTTTTAATTGAGAAGGTTTTTTCATGCTTAAATTATAATATGAAAACAACGTAAAATCAAGCGTAAAATGATAAAAAAGCGCAAAAGAGAACTTTTTGGGTGCATTTAAGTATTGCGCTTGAGTTTTAACAATGTTAAAATTGTTTTGCATACTGAGAGTGGGTGTGCAACGATATCGGAAAAACTCAAAATTTATACAGTAAAAGGAGTAACAATGAAAAGAACTTTTGGTAGAATTTTAGCAACATTGATGGCATTATTTATGATTGTATCTTTTGGTGCTTGTAGTTCGTCTTCAGGCGGAGACAATATTATTGATGACGAAAAAACGCTTAATGTAAAAATTCGTAAAGCGGGTTACGGAACAACTTATATTGATGCTTTGGCTCAACAATTTGAACAGACTTTTGCAGTGGAAGGATATAAAATAAACGTTTTACCAGCAAGGGAAGATTTAACTGCAGATAACGTTTATAGGGATATTTATTCACAAAGCGGTATTGACGTGTATTTTGCAAGTGACCTTGACGCACAAAAGGCGGTAGCAGGTGATTACGAAGTTACCCTTGCGGATATTACTGAATCGGTATATAACAAAAAAGCAATAAAGTTTGATAAAACTGAAGAGAATAGCACTATTTTAGAAAAAGTTAGCGGATATTATATTGGCGAAGCAGTTTATAATAATAAATATTATGCAGCACCTTATGCTGCGTCTATCGGTGGTATAGCCGTTAATAAGCGCGTATTAAGTGAATATAAGTTAGAATTACCAAGAACTACGAACGAACTTATTAAATGTGGTGATGAAATAATGAAACAAGCAACGTCTACTGACGTTTATCCTTTTACTTTTGCGCTTTCTGGAAATAACTACGTTGTAGGTTCTTTTACGACTTGGTTTGCGCAATACGGCGGACTTGAAGAATATAATAAGTTTATGTCCTTTGCGGATGCGCAAGGCAATACGTTGCCTAATTTCTATGAAGTTTTTGAATATGACGGACTTGAAAAGGCGCTTGAAATAGTTTATCACTTATATGACCCTATGACGGCAGCAATTGGTGCGGCCAACCAAGAGTTTTCTGTTGCTCAAAGCCAAATTATGAAAGGTGACGCGGCGTTTATGTGTAACGGTGACTGGATGCTTAATGAAGAATACGACCGTTTTACAAAACTAGTTGATGACGTTACCTTTATTAAGCCACCGATGATTTCGGCGCTTGGTGAAAAACTTTTTGGTGCAGGCACTAACTATGGTTTTGATAGTGATAAGTGCGATAAGATTTTATCTACTATTGTAAAATACGCCGACCAAAATAAACTTGCTGAAGAAATCAAACCGCTAGTTGATACAGAATTGCACGTAAATATTGAACTTGCAGACGTGCAAACTGTTTGTGAACGTAGGGGATATGTAAGGCTTAATCTTAATTCTGGTCTTGTTGTAAGTGAACATAGTACGAAAAAAGAGTTAGCCGCTACGTTCATCCGTTTTTGTTGTAGTGAAGAAGCGGGTAAATTGTTCTCAACTAAATCTAGAAGTTCATCACCTTGGGCGCTTGACGACCCTATTGAAAGCGATATTGAGTGGATAAAGAGTGTAAACGGTATTCTTGCAAATCCATACGGAAAGCAAATTATAAGTAACACGCAAGCAAAAAGAAAACAATTATCAATCACTTATTTGCCTAAACTTGGCGAATATTTTTCCGCTACTATTTTTGAACAAGGCGTATCTAAATATAATGAATACCTAGAATTATCAGGAGATAATAATGTTTATACGACGGCTGCTAGAAAGGCTATAGAAACCGAATATGAGAATGCTAAAAAACAAGTGGAGAACGGGGCGTGGAAGTAAAAGGGGATAAAATGAAGGTGACTTACAAAGAGAGAAAGGGTTGGCATTACTCAAAATTAGAAAAAAGCAAATTTCCTTTTGTATATTTAATCGTGGCGTTGCCTGTAATTCAAATAGCGTTATTTTTCTTTTACGTTAATTTGTCTTCATTTGCGCTATCTTTTACGAATAGCGTCGGTGAATGGTCTTTAGAGTCTTATAAAAAAGTTATTAACGCATTTGTATCTGGGGAAGACCATTTAGGCTTTAGCTTACATGAACTTATCGGGAAAAGTATGATAATTTGGGTGGTAAATCACGTAATTGGTTTTTCAATATCCATTTTGACTTCTTTCATATTAACAAAGCACATGATAGGAAGTAAGATTTTCCGAATAATATACCATATCCCCGGCATTGTTGGTGGCGTAGTATTCATAGGCGTTATGAAAGAAATGTTCTCTAGTAGTGGTGTGGTTGTTAGTATGCTTGAAAGTTTAGGGGTGGATTTACCTATTAATATAAGAAAATATGGTTTATTAGGTTATGAACAAACTGCATTTTGGTGTGTTATGGCAGAACAACTTATTCGCTCTATGGCAGGTGGCAATATGATAATGGCAGGGGCGTATATGCGCATTCCTAACGAGATATTCGAATCAGCGCAACTTGAAGGATGCGGAATTGTTAGAGAGGCGTTTCAAATTGCAATGCCGTGCATTTGGCCAACGATTTCAACTATGCTCATTTTTGCTCTTTGCAGTTTCTTTACGGCTGACTGCGGGATGTATCTATATTCTGACGGTACGGGTAAATTCGGTATGACGTCGGTAGGATATTACTTATATAGATTTAACGTTGCGTTGACGATAGCGTCATCAGGTGACCATATTTACGGTTACGTTTCGGCGTTTGGGCTGTTTATGACGTTATTAACGTTGCCGGTAGTTTTTATTGGAAGAAAATTGCTAGCTAAGTTCCAAGAAAACGTTGAGTTTTAACGAGAGGGCAGTATTATGAATATAAAGAAGAAATTGAACAGCGCCTTGCTTAAATGGAAAAACTTAAGTTTATTTGAAAAGATTTTTTTAACTTCTTTTTTCATTTATTTTGTGGTTGAAGCGGTTTTGCAGTTTTATCCGTTCGTGTGGGTTTTTAATAATTCTATAAAAACACCGGATGAATTTAACTATGCAACAAACAAGTCCTTACTAACTACTACTTGGGCGTTTTCCAACTATATAAACGTATTTTCAGAATTTGTAATTTACGGAAATATATCTTACTTTACAATGCTTTGGAATTCTATTTGGCAAACGTTTTTGTATTTATTCGTAAATCTTCTTGCAAGTATGTTGGTTGCTTACGCTCTTGCAAAATTTCGTTTTCCAGGCAGAGGGCTTTTGTATGGAATTATGATTTTTACACAAATAGTGCCTATTGTCGGTACGGGCGCAGCGTCGTACAAATTGCGATATGAACTTGGTATGATAAATAATCCGGCTACTATTTGGTTTTACTGGATGAACGGATTTGATTATTCAGCGTTTATAATGTTCGGTACTTTTTTGGGGATAAGTAAATCTTATTCGGAATCGGCAGAAATTGACGGCGCAAACGAATGGCAAATATTAGGGCGCGTAGTGTTTCCACAAATATTACCTTTAATAATTGCGCTAGCGGTTAATAACTTTGTTGCAAGGTGGAACGATTATGCAACTGCTCAAATAAGCCTTAATAAGTTTCCGTCGCTTGCGTATGGGTTGTATTTATTTCAACAAAATTCAAACTGGTCAAAGAGTGGTAAGGTTATATATTACGCTGCGCTATTAATGACCGCTCTTCCAGGCGTATTATTGTACGTTGTTTTCCAAAATTTGATTATTAAAAACGTTTCCGTTGGTGGAATTAAGGGCTAAAAAAGCAAATATGAAGAAATTAAAAAGTAAATTAATCGCTGTTTTATCAGTATTATTTTTATTAAGCGTAGTTATGTTTACCGTTGCTTGTAATTCGATTTCGGTAAAGGTATTAGAACCGCTTAATTATCACGTTGGTGATAACGTTCACGTGTTTGACTTGTTTGAATATGTTAACGGCGTGGATTATGAGTTTTCGTATACCGTTTCGGGTGGAGATGAAATTAACGTTGAAGGCGAAACTTTATTTATAGTTGAAGAGGGCGTATACGAAGTAAAATGTAAAGCATCAAAAGGCAGAGCAAAAACGACTGCCTTAAACCATTTTGTAGCAACTGAAAAGGCGGCTTACATGGTGCTTGGTGTAGAAAGTGATACCATTGAGTTTGAAAAAGTTCTTACCGTGCGTGCAGTTATAAATCGTTCTGCACCTAAAATTGTCGGCAATATGGAACACGCCATTTACCTAGATAGCGTTACGGTTTATAAAAAAGGAGTTGTTGGCGGTGAAAAGATTCAACTTATTGAAACCGTTCCTATTCCTGGTGATGAAAGTAGCGCTGTTTACAAGGCTACAAACGACGGCTTTTTTGATGGTAAAAAATTCAATTTTATCTATGAGTGTGATTACGTTTTCAATGTAGTAGTCGTTACTACGGGCGGAAAGACTGAAAGAAATTTTAAAATTTCAGCAATAGAAACTTTTAACAATTTACCTGTGATTGAAGGTTTAACTTTCAATAAAGAAACGCTTACTGCTAGTTGGAATTCCATTGACGGCGCATCTATATATAGGGTAAAGGCTGGTTCTGATTCTGCGGAAATTACTGAAACAACCATTGATTTAAACACTATATTACCTGATAAAAACTTCCATTATTTTGATTTGGCTGTAATTCCCAAAGATGCTGATGGAAATAAACTTGGCGTTATGGTTGAAAAAGACATTATTATTACGCCAGAAGGTTCTGAAGGGGTTATAGAAGGCGTTGGAGCAACTATCAATCCTGATGAAAAAACGGTTGTACTGCAAGGTAAAGAATCTTATTCTTTGGGTTGGCGTGGCGGTTTGCACGAAACTTTAGATAACTCACATATTGCATTTTATGGTGATTATGGGGTAGGAACGTTCGTTGAATTTACGTTTACGGGTAACAACTTGCCTAACGTATGTTTCTTTGCTGATAAAATTAACGGTGATATGACTTCTGCTGGTGGGAAAGGGTTTATTCTTATGAACGGTGTTTATACTCCAAACAAAGGCGCGTCAAACAGTACTACAAAGGTTGCTGGTGAAAACGTTTTAGTTCTATTAGGACCTGACAGGTTTAGTTCAGAATATCAAAATTATATCGTCGTTGAGCAAAGTAGGTCGTATTGGGTAACAAAAGATACGTTATATACGCAAAAAGCGCTTAATGCGGATGAAACGGGCAGAACTTATAGATACGTTGTGGGAACTATCAATAACGGTGGAATGCTGGCGTTTTCGCTTACACTTTATGATGCACAAACTAATCAAGTGGTCGTTCCTACGATAATTCATAGCACGACCATTGAAGCGGATTCAGTTGAGCCAGGTCATATAATTGCTTACGCAACCGTAAAGGGTAGAGATAACAATACGGTATTTGGTTATGATTTACCTTACGATAGTGGTCTTGGCGTTGATTTAGGATACTGTGGTGCAACTTTTAATGAAGACGACAGCGTTACGCTTTCAAATAAAGTACCATTAAGTCTTGGATGGTTTGGCGGAATTGGTAAAATGATTAACAGTTTTATTACCGTTGACGACGACGTTAAAGTTGGAACTTACGTGGACTTTACGTTTAAGGGAAATAATATGCCACAAGTAATGCTTTTTGCAAATAAAGCAAACGGCGTGATGACGAACGGCGCTTCAGCGGTTGATACAACTGATTATAAATATACGGGTTACGTTTTGACTAACGGCATGTATGCACCGATTAGTCAAACGGAATCGGCGTTAAGGTACGGAAACAAATTGTTCTGTTTCGGACCTGATAGAATAAGCGGAGACGCTAATTTCTTAATTCCCGCATATAACTTGCCTAAATATACCGTTTCCACAGCAGAGCATTTTACGCAAGAATTCTTAAAAGAAGACGATAGTGATAAATATTACGTTTATACCGTCGGCTCTTACGAGAATATATTTGGTGAAGTTATAATCGAAATTAGTATAAAGGATAAAGTAACGGGCGCATTGCTTGCTTTTGACGAATACAAATTAGGAAAGAATAAATCGGAAGTAGAGGCGCTTGGCAGTAAAATGGTGGCGTACGCCTGTGTTAATGGTGAAGAAAGTACTACCTTTAGTTATGGCGCACCGTATCAAAAATTACGCAATACTCAAGTAGATTCTTACGGCGCTTATTTTAATGAAGACGGCTCGGTTATTTTATCGGGTAAAGTTCCTTCAAGTGCAGGGTGGAAAACCGTTGCTCAAACGCAGGATAGTTATATTGCCTTTGATGGCGAAGGTAAGGTTGGTAAGTATTTTGACTTTACGTTTACAGGAAATAACTTACCGCAAGTAACGCTTTTTGCAAATGAAATTACGGATAAACTTGGTAATGGTAATACGGCAGACGGTGCTACTAGTGGTGATTATACTGGTTATATACTTATGAACGGACTTTATTGGTACGCTCCAAATAATATCGGCACGCAGTATGCCTATGAGGGTGATTTATGGATGGATTATTTGGTTTGTTTTGGGCCGAACAAGTATCACGCTGAAGCGCAGTATTACGGTGACAGAACGGTTTGTCTTGACCCATATATAATGTCTTCTGCAAGTTTGTTTACACAAAATAAACTAAAGGTTGACGATAGTGGCGATATATATAAATATACCGTTGGTAGTTATGAAAATAAGGACGGTATTGTTATTATAGAAGCAATTTTATATAACGTTAGCAAGAGCGCATACGTTGCCATTGCCGAGTATAAAACTGGAAAAACGGTAGAAGAAATTGAAAAAATCGGTGATAACGTTATCGTTTACGGCTGTTATAAAAAAGAATTCAAAAAAGGTACTGCGTTCTCATTTAGTCAGCCTTATACTATAGTTAAGAGAAAAGATATCGTTTCGTCTGGCGCAGTTTTTGGTCAAAATAATATGGTAACGCTTGAAGGCAGAAAGCAAACGGCAGGTTTAGGAACTCTTTTCCCGAATTCTTATGAAAATAGTTATATAGGGTTCTCTGGTAATTATGGAGTAGGTACTTACGTAGACTTTACGTTTAAGGGTAATAATTTACCGCAGGTTACTCTGTTTGCAAATGAAATAAACGGAAATATGGGGTGCGGAAACGCTAGCGTTGACGATTACAACGTTAACGGCTCAAAACACACAGGATTCTTACTTGTGAACGGAATGTATACTAAAACTTCTTGGTCGCAAGCAACGGGCGATGTTTATAGTACTCAATTTGGCGATAGGATGTTGATGTTTGGTCCAAATAGAATTTCTCCGATTACTAACTACATGATGAGCGTTGCGGATTTAGCAATAACTTCAACGATTGATGCGTTCGAGCAAGATTACTTATCAGTTGATACGAGCGGAACGGAGTATAAGTACACCGTTGGTAGTTACGTTGGCTCTGATGATTACGTTTACATTGAAATATCAATAACAAACCTTACTACGAACGTAACTCAAACAAAATCAAAGAGTACGGGGTTGAGTGAAACGGAATGCGAAGCACTTGGTGGAAATATTATTGCATTTGGTTGTTGCAAAGAAGATTACCAAAGCGGAACTACGTTTAAGTTTTCCGAACCGTATACGAAATAAAGGGGGATAATATGAAAAGTAAAATATTTATAAAAGCGTTGTCAATACTTCTCGGGTTAACCTTTTGTTTCGGGGTTGTAGGTTGTGGTGAATCTAATCATCCTACGCTACCTGATTATTCGGAAGTAGCGGACAGTTATGACTTTTTAGCATATTCTCCGCCAAATAAGGGCGTTTATCAATTTTCAAACAGCACGGATATCGTTGAACTTGGTCCTGATTTAAGGACTGTTGAAGGGTACACCGTTTATAAAGATGCTGGCTTTAATATGTTAATGCTTTCTGGTACAGCCGCTTACGACGGCGAAGTGCCGTTTGAACAGTCTGAAACTTGCAGGGCTTGGGATAACGCCTTAAAAGCAGGACTAAATCGAATGATAGTAAACGATAGGAGAATACGTGACCTTATTGAAAGAAAAGGTGCTTTGATAAATGAAAACGGAAGTATAAAAAACGAACAAGAACTTAAAGAAGTGGTTAAAACGTATCTTTCCGATTATGCAACTAAAGAAGGGTTTTACGGAATTATATTAAGGGATGAACCAGATTATACTTACGTTAAGTCTATAGGTTGGGTTTGTGAAGCAATACGGCAGGCAGCAAAGGAACTGGGACACGAAGATATTTATTTGAATCTTAATTTATTACCGTACGACAATGTTTATTCAAGGTTTGGTGCTGAAGGACAATACGAGTCTATGGGAGAGGCGTATGAAGGTTACGTCAGAAGTTTTTTAGAAGCAACAAAACTTGACAGAATTTCCGTTGACGTTTATGCGTTTAGAGCGAAAGGTATATCAGGTCAGTTTTATTCAACGGCACAGTTATTCCGTCGTCTTGCGGATGAATATGGCGTAGAAGTTTCTTTTTGTTTGCAGTCGTTCCAAATGTTTACAGGTTCTACTATGAATTATAGAATGGTGGATAAAAACGATATGTTTTTTGAAATCTATACGCTTATGTCTTTCGGGTTTGACCAGTTTGCGTATTACACGTATTCTAATCCTGATAAAGAAACTAGCGGACATTGGCCAAACAACTCATCTTTTGTCAACGTGGATGGTTCGTTATCAAATATTTATTATTACGGGCAAGAAGTAATGGCAAATGCGCAGGCAATGTCAGATATTATTCTAAACTATAAGCATCTTGGCAGTAAGTTCTATATGGCAAAACTTGCAAATTTTGATAATTCGCCGTATTTGGCAGCGCCCCGCAGGTGTTGTGAAAATATTTGACGAAGACGGTAACGTGCATACTAAATCTTCATCATTAAAATTTGATAATACTTATGAATTTAAGCACGTAAATAAAGTTGATTTTGATAATGACGTTGTATATATAGCAGAAATGTTTGATGATGACAACCAACTTTATATGTATATGGTGCAAAACGTTATCAACCCTATTTACGGTGAAGTTGGCAGAACTGCGGAAAACGTCAAGGTAACGTTTGAAGGCGATTTTACTTACGTTGCAGAACTTAAAGACGGAAATCTAAATTACGTTAAACTTAAAGATGGGGTATATGAAAAAACACTTTCTGCGGGACACGCCGTGTATCTTATTCCATTGAAATAATGATGAAAATAAAGGCTCTGGTACAAACTTTGACTGATTTTTCTCGCAAAAACGTAAAAATTACTTTTCAGCCATTTTTTGTGACATAGCCAAAATAAAAACTCTTTATGGAGGTAATATATGAAAAAGGTTTACAAAACACTAAAATTTGAATTCATTGAATTCAAAACAGACAACGTTATTATGAGTAGCGTTGTACTAGGCGATGGTGATAATTCTATCACCGACGATTTTGAGGATTTGGCATAGGAGGTAAAAACAATGACTAAAAGCAAAAAAACAATTTTAATCGGATTACTTTCAATGCTAATTTGTAGCATAATTGCTTTCGTTGGCATTAACTTTATGCCGTCGAAAACTTATGCGGACAGCGCGCTTTTAACGTTGGAAGACAGCGCGTCGGCAAAAATCGTAACAGACGATGGTACGGGGCTAACGAATTCGGGCTTAAGGTTTCAAGCAAAACTTGAAAAGACGGCGTATAACGCTTTGCTTGATGAGTATGAAAACGTTGAAGCCGGAATTATTATAGTTCCAGAAGACTACGTTACTAAAGCAGGCGGTTATACTTTTGATAAGTTAGATGCGTTAGAAATTTTAGAAGGTAAAACTTATTATAAAATTACTAGCAGTTTTAAGGCAGACGCAACTTATTATCATTTCTATAATTCTATAGTAACCATTAAGCCTGCAAACTATAACCGTAGTTTTACAGCGGTTGCATTCGTAAAAATTACTGAATCTAATGAAGACAAGATAGCAAATTTAACCGATTATACTTTGTATGAAGGTGCATACTATCTATACTCTAATTCGCACACGGCAAATATTTACGATATTGCATACGCGTGCTATGAAGATAGAGTTTCAGAAGAAACCGACGGGTATTTTGAAATTGACGACGGCTCTGGGCTTTACGGAAAATTAGATTCTAGTGAATACACCGTTTTAGAACGTTATTTAGACGGCGTTGCTGTGCTTTCTGCTGAAAACGGACAGGTTTCTATTGCTAATAACGGCGGAACTTATTATAAGTCCCCTTATTCAATAGGTAATTCAATAGAAGGATATTATTTTGTAAATCAAGCCCCTACGGCGTTGACTTATAACGGTGAAAGGGTTAAAGATTTAAGCGTTATTGATAATGCTAATAAAGTTAAAATTTATTCTGATTTACTTACAGAAGGTGCAACCTTTAACGCTGACGGAACCGTTACTTTAGAAGGTAGAAAGAATACTACGGGTTTAGGCACTTTTGCCCCCACTAATTATAATAACAGTTATTTAGCGTTCGAAGGTGATTTCGGTGTTGGAACTTATATTGACTTTACTTTTATAGGTAATAATTTACCGCAAGTAACGCTTTTTGCAAATGAAATTAACGGTTGCATGGGTTGTGGTAATACTGTAGATAATTATGAAACGGATGGCGCTAAATACACGGGTTTCTTGCTTGTAAACGGTTGGTACACTAAAACTTCTTGGTCGCAAGCGACGGGCGATGTTTATGAGACTCGATATGGCGATAGAGTGTTGATGTTTGGCCCTGAAAGAATTAGCAGTAATGCAAACTATATGATGAGCGTTGCTGATTTAGCAATTTCGTCTACTGTTCCTGAATTAGAACAAGAAACACTCTCGGCAGATACTAGCGGAACAAAATATAGATATACCGTAGGTAGTTACGTAGGCACTGATAATTGCGTTTACATTGAAATTTCAATAACCAACCTTACGACCAACGTAACGCAAACAAAGTCAAAGAGTACAGGCTTAAGTAAAGCAGAATGTGAAGCGCTTGGCGGAAACATTATTGCTTTCGGTTGTGTTAAAGAAGATTACCAAAGCGGAACTACTTTCTCTTACAGCGCGCCTTATCAAGTAGAAAAAACGGGCGTTGTATCTAACGGTGCAAAATATAATAGAGATGGTTCAGTTATTCTTATCGGAAAAGTTCCTTCAAGTAGAGGATGGACGACTATTGCTAAAACAGAAAATAGTTATATAGCGTTTGATGGGAATTACGGCGTAGGCACTTATATTGACTTTACGTTTACTGGTAATAACTTGCCGCAAGTAACGCTTTTCGCTAATGAAATTACTGCTGTTATGGGTAATGGGAATACTGAAACTGGTGCTACTAGTGGTGATTATACAGGGTATATTCTTATGAACGGGTTGTATTGGTATGCACCGAATAATATTGGTACGACAAATACTGTCAGTGAAGAATTGAAAATTGAATATCTAGTTTGTTTTGGACCGAATAAAATAAATGCTGGACAGAATTATTATTGGGATTACGCGAATATTTTTAATCCTTACATTATGTCGGGGAGTAAAGACACTTTATTAACGCAAAAAGCATTGAAAGCAGATACTAGTGGTGACGTGTATAAATATACCATAGGTAGTTATGTTTCTGAAGGAGTAGTCATTATAGAAGCGAATTTATTTAACGTAACCGATAACGTACAAATTGTTACTGCAACGTATAATACCGGCAAAACCGAAACGGAAATTGAAGAAGTTGGTGGCAAAATTATAGCATACGGTTGTTATAAAGAAGGTTTCAGAGATGGAACTACTTTTACGTACACTAACCCTTATACTAAATAATATGGACTGGGTATCCTAGCGGGTGAGAAATTTTCGCCCGCTAGGGAAAATAAAGGAGAACTTATGAGATTTTATACTTACGGTGCGCCAGGGACTAGAACTGACAATTTAAGAACGGAAGACGTTATCCGTGATTATAAAGAGTGCGGTTTCAACGTTTTTCCGTTGTTTGGGCTTAACCATTACGACGGTGAAGGTTGGGAAAATTCTAATGCAAAAAAATGTTTTACTCTTTGCAAGAAAATAGGTATTAAAGAGTTGTTTTTAGACGACTGGCGTATTTATAAGTTAAGTATGTACGGGGACAAACTTATAGGTGACGATAGTGATTGTAAATTTAAATCTACTGACGAGTTAGATGATTACGTAAGAGAATGTATGAAAGAATATATTCACGAAGATAACTTGTTAGGGTTTAGACTTCACGACGAACCTTTTTGTGATTTGTTAAAATCGTATGCGCAAACCTATCGTTCGGTAAAACGTGTTGCAAAAGAGTTTGGCAGAGAAAACGTTTATATTCAAATCAATTTAAACCCTATGATAACGAATATTTACGAACGGCTATGCCCAGAGCGCAACAAAGAAATTGACGTGGCGTATGAAGAATATATTGACGCTTTTTTAAAAGAAACGGGAGCAGATAGACTTTGTGTGGATAATTATCCGTTTAGGACGAATATTCATGGCGGAAGATTTTTAGACGGGTATTATAGATGTTTTCAGATATTGCAAAAAAAATGCAAGCAATATAATGCGGAATTTGGGTTCGTTTTACAGTCTTTTGAAATGGTGCATAAGCGTATTCCATCTGCGACGGCAGGGTATAGAAGGCTTACAACGTTAAACCAAATGATGCTACAAATGAATAGTGCGTTAGGTTTTGGGGTTAGAGAAATATCTTTTTATACGTATATTACCATGTATAATGATAATGAAAGCGCGTGGCGCGCAGAAGACGGTAGTTCGTTTCTTGGATACAATAATGACAAAACGCATATTTACGAGTTTGGTAAAATTGCTATCGCATACGCCAAAGCGCTTAATAAAACGTTAGTTAATTATCAGTTTAACGGTGCTAAAATTTTGGTTAGCGAAGGAGCAAAGGATTATAGTAAATATTATTTAGGTTGTGGTGAATATAAAAAGGCAGATGGTTCGTTGGGGCATGCAGAGTTTGATAATTCTTTTAAACCTAGCGTGATAAAAAACGCAAGCATCAGCAAAGATATTTTATTGGTTTGTGAACACCAAAATTCAGACGGTAATATTATCTATATGTTTGAAAACGTAAGTGACCACATATTTCAAAAAGATTTAAAATCTATGAGTTTTTCAGTAGAGTTTGCTAAAGAATTTAAAAAAGCAAAAATATTTGACGGGGAAAAGTTTAACGATATTGAACTAAACGATGCTTGTTATCAAACGGAACTTGCTGTAGGTGAGGCAACGTGGATAATGCTTATTAAGGATTAAAATGAATTGCGAATTAAAAACTGCCGTTTGGGGTAAAGAATTTTTTAATAAACAAAATGTTACGTTGGCGTTTAGGCTTAAATTTAACGCAAAAGACGGTGAGCAGGCAATTTTTACTTTGTCGGCAAAGCAACTTTATAAAGTAGTTTTTAACGGGGAATTTATTCATTACGGACCGGAAAGAACTGCGCACGGATATAGTAAAATAGACCGCTTAAAACTTTTAACAGATAGCGGAGAAAACAATTTGGTCGTAGAAGTTTATCAAGCCGGCGTGTTAAATTACTATTTGCCTTTTGAAAGAGCGTATTTTTCTGCAAATTTAAGCGTTGGAGGAAAAATTTTTTCTTCCAACGATTTTGAATGTTTTTATTGTGACGATAGAGTTCAAAATAGTCAAAGATATTGTGGACAGAGAACTTTCGTTGAAGATTACGTTGGTTATAGTCGGGCGGAATTTTACGTTGGAAAGGACGTTTATAAAAAGGTTGAAACGTCATTGGTAAACGCTGACCGCTTTATTGAGAAAGATTGTGATTATCCCTTGTTAAAAGAATTTAACGAGGTAAATATTATTGAGAGCGGTAGAGTTATCGAAAGATTAAAAAAAAGAAAATATAAATTGCCGTGTTTGCTCCGTGATAGAAAAAACGGCGTAAAAATAGATTACGAAGTCATAACCGACAAAGTTAATAATTTTACTTTTTATCTTAACGATAGGGTGAAGAGTGGCGGTAAATATTATTTATACGAGTTTGAGCATGTAATAAGCGGATTTATCAATTTTAATTTAAATGTTGAAGAAGATGCGGAAATATTTTTGGTGTTTGATGAAGTTTTGTCGCCACAAAAAAACAAAAACGGCGCATCTCGGTTAAGATTTGATAGGCTAGGTTGTGCTAATATCGTTAGGTGGAAGTTAAAAAAAGGGAATTACAAACTTTCTACTTTCGAGGCTTATTCGTTTAAGTTCGTTAAGATTATAGTAAATAGTGGTAAAATTAGTAATTTTTCAATATCTGCCACTCGCTATGAAAATGGTGCGAAAGATATTTTTACCTGCAAAATTGCAGACAAGCAACTTGAAAGTATAGTCGTTGCGGCGTATAACACGTTTAGGCAAAATTCGGTAGATATGCTTTTTGACTGTCCGTCAAGGGAGCGTGCCGGGTGGATAAACGACGTGTGGTTTTCAAGAGAGTGTTCGTATTTGTTCGGAGGGGAGGAAAAACCGTTCAAAAGTCTATTAAGGGCATACGCATTAGCACCTAACGACTTGGGATTACCCAAAGGGATGATTCCTATGTGCTATCCTTCTGATTTTAGAACGGGATTGTTTATGGTGGCGTGTGCGCTTTGGTACGTTTGTTGTTTAAGTGAGTATAAAAAAGCGCATGGCAATGATGAAATTGTAGAGATAGGAAAGCAAAAGATATTAGAACTTTTTGAATATCTAAAAGAATTTGAAAACGAGTTCGGGTTGTTAGAAAATTTGAAAGGCAAAATTTTCGTTGAGTGGAGTAAGGCAAACACAAAATCTTACGTTCAAGGTGTAAATTTTCCGAGTAATATGTTGTACGTAAAGGCGCTTAATATGGCAGGCATACTATTTTCAGACCCAAAGTTTATTCAAAAATCGGAAAATATAAAACAACAAATAATTAACTATTCTTTTAATGGAGAGTTTTTTGAAGATAACGCCGTTAGACGGCGTGGGAAACTTGTTTTGCTTGGGCACGTTACGGAAGTTTGTCAATATTATGCTTTTGAGTGTGGCGTTGCATATAAACAAAGTTTTCCAAAGTTGTATAAAACGCTTGCGGAAAATTTTAAGCCTAAAGTTCCTGTTGAAAAAAAATATTCGTCGATTTCACGCTCTAATATCATTATAGGGTTACTTATAAGGGAAAAATTAGCAGTGCAAAACGGCGAATTTGAACGAGCATTAGAAGAATTTAAAACTATTTATTTAAATATGGCTGAAAGAACGGCAACTTTGTGGGAACACGAAAGGGAAAAAGCAAGTTGCAATCACGGAATTGCTGCGTTTGCAGGTGTGTGTATAATTAAGTCAATTACTGGTTATAGCGGAGTAAAAGACGGGGTTTTATATTTTAATAAAATCAACTATAAAACTGACTGCGATATAACTTTTCCCTGTGGGAAAGAAACTGTGCGAGTTACCGTTACAAACGGTAAGATGTGCGTGAAAACAAAATTACAATATAAAATCGTTTAAGGAAAGTATAAAGTGAAACATAATTGGATTGGACCTAAAATTAAGCCGAGAAATTCGGGACTTTACATATTTACGAAATCGGTAGAATTTAACGAATACGATAAGGTAATTTTTAGAATAAGTGCTGATACAAGATACCGTTTTTATATTAATGGAAAATATATTTGTGAAGGGCCTTGTCAAAGCGGTGGCGACGTTAAGTATTTTGAAACAGTTGACGTAACGGAATATATAAAAGCAGGTAAAAACAGTTTAGAAGTTAAAGTTTGGCATTTTGTAAAAAAAATTTGGGATTTTGCGTTTACGGGTGCGCTCCGAAACGGGAGCCCTGCACTTTGGGCGGAATGGGAAGTAATTTCAAAAGGAAAATCTGAAATTTTCGGTACAGACGAGAGTTGGAGCTTAACTGAAGAAGTTTCATATAAGTTTGATAAACATATAAGTTTTATTCATTTAAGCGAAACGGACGGTATAAAAAAATTCAAGCCCTTAGAATGCGCAATATTACGTCAAACGGAAAGATATTTACATTATACAACTTACGGATATAAAGAAGCGTATCCGCTTGAGAAAAGTCCTTTGCCACAAATGCAAGAAGATGCACCAAAGCAGTTTTCCGTTGTAAAAAGAGGGGAAAGATGGATAGAACTTGATGCGGGAAAGAACGTTACTGCAAGGGTAAAGTTTGTTCTCAACGCTCAAGAGAAAGCAAAGGTTAAAATTTATTATAGCGAGTGTTATTATAAGCGTAGTCAAGACGGCTCATTATATAAAGGCAAACGTGAT
>JAFVOV010000043.1 GCA_017505675.1 Clostridia bacterium | reverse complement strand
GTTGTTTACAAACGTAATAATTAAAAACGCCGTTGCGCGCCCAAGACCGTATACGGTTGAAGAGTACCGCGCGTTTTGGGAAACTGCGGGCGCAAGCACCGTTAGCGAATTTTCCTTTCCGTCAGGGCATACTACGGTAACAACCACGTCGGTTACGGTAATATTTTTAACCGTGAATAAAAAATTCAGTTGGGCAGGCTTTTTATTTGCGCTACTTATGGGGATTTCTAGAATTTATTTGGTAGTGCATTACGCAACGGACGTTTTGGCGGGCTTTGTGGTCGGTGGAATTTCTGGAACTATAGCGTATTTTATAGTAAAATATTTGTACGGATTATTTAAAAATAAAAGCCAAGTTAAGTTTTGCAATTTCGTGCTTAACGCAGATATTATTAACGCAATAAAAAACCGTAAAAAATAAAGAAAGGGTAAGCCTTTCTTTTTTTTGTAATAAAATGTCGAATATTAGCATAAAGTTTACTATTCCGTTAAAGGGGGAAAGTGAATTTTGTGTGAAGATATTGTCGATAGGGTTATAAAAGAAGCAGAATATATTGCTGAAACAGGCGCAACCGTTCGGGCGTGCGCTAAAGTTTTTCATTTTAGTAAGTCAACCGTTCATAAAGACGTTACCGATAGGCTTAAAAGCATAGATTTAACGCTTTATAAGCAAGTGAAAAAGGCGCTTAATAAAAATCTTGCAGAGCGCCATATACGCGGTGGCGAAGCAACTAGGCTTAAATATGCTAAAAAGAATTGACAAAATAACTGTTTTCTATTATAATAATAACGTAAAATACCTAAACTAAAAGGTGCGCCTGACAGTAAAGGGATGAATTAGGAATTAGCAAGGCGAATTGCGCCTTGATTATTCACGTCCCGCCCTTACCTTATATTTTAGGAAAGGGCGTTTCTTTTTAAGAGCGTATAAATTTCGTTATGCTACGTTTCTGCTTTACGCTTTGACTTCGATAACCAAAAAGGTTTATCTCACCCAAAACGCTTCGCGAGCCTTGCCTAACTCGTTTCTACACTCTTAAAACAAAAAGCGAGATAAGAGCGTATAAATTTCGTTATGCTGCGTTTCTGCTTTGCGCTTTGACTTCGATAACCAAAAAGGTTTATCTCACCCAAAGCGCGTCGCGAGTTTTGTAAACTTTTAACGATAATGGACGAGCCTTATGTATAGAGTATAAATTTTTCACACAAAAGGAGTTTTTTATGAAAAGAATTTTAACGGTGATTTTGAGTGTGTTATTAGTGTTCACGGCGACGTTTGCCGTTGCGTGTAAAGATGATTCTGCTAAAAACGGTAGCGTTTCCGTTAAGTATTACGCACAAGCGTCTGATATGTTGCCTATGTTAAAGCAAGGGCAATTAAGTATAGGTTTACTTCCAGAACCTGCCGCAACTCAACTGACAAAAATGGCAAGTGATAAAACGTGGTATAGGTTAGACGTGCAAGAACTTTACGATAGTGAAAGTAAATCTTATCCGCAAGCGGTAATGTTGGTTAAAGAAAGCCTTTTAAGCGCTTTCCCTAATCTTGTATTAGAAATGGCAAATTCTTTTGCTACTAATATTCAATGGGTAAAAGATAATGTTTCCCTTGCGGTAAACGCAGTAAACACGCATCTTGAAAGTGGCGTAACGGCATCTTTAAAGGCTGCTAACATAACGGCTGAAGTGGTTGATAACTGCAAAATTTACTGGCAGGGCGCAAATGATGCGAAAGATGCTGTTAAAGATTATATTAGCGATATAATTGCAATAGAAGAAACTAGCGCTAAAGCAGTTTCTGACGATATGTTTTATAACGGGCAAGCAAGCGGAACTTTTAGCGCTGACACCGTTAAGGTAGTTGCGCCCGACGGCGCGCCTGCGCTTGCTATAGCAAAATTTATTAACGACAGTCAAAATTTTAACACGGGTAAAGCCTTTTCTTATAACGTAGTTGCTTCAGGTAATATCGGAAAGGCTGTTCAACAGGGAACGGGTGATATAGTGATAATCCCCGTAAACGCTGCAAGCAAACTTTATAAAGCAAACGCGTCGAATGCTTATAAATTAGTTTCCGTAGTAACGCACGGAAATCTTTATATAATGAGTACGGAAAAATTAGATGCCGTAACCGCGCTTAAAGATAAGACTATGGGTGTAATAGGTCAAGGTTTAGTGCCTGATTTAACGCTTAAAGCAGTTTTAAATAAATTCAATATGTCGGCAAAGGTAGCATTATAAATGAAAAAAGGCAGACTTTTAAATTTAATACTGCCTTTAATCACCGCGCTATGTATAATCGGTTTTTGGGCAATAGCGGCGGCTGTTATCAGTAATGAGTATATTTTGCCAACTGTAACGGAAACTTTATCGTCTACGATTGCGCTTTTTTCACGCGCAGAGTTTTATTTGGCGTTTTGTTTTACGTTACTTCGTAGCGTAATAGCGTTTATAGTATCGTTTTTATTAGCGTTTGTTTTAGCGTTTTTAAGTGAAAAAGTAAAACACGCGGAAAAGGTGATAAATCCTATTATAAGCGTTATAAGGGCGTTACCTACCGTTGCGGTGATGTTGCTGTTATTGTTTTGGACAAATTCATTGATAGCGCCTATAATCGTTACTACGTTAGTCGTTATGCCTACCACTTATACGCAAATAAAAAGCGCCTTGTCGGCGCTTGATAAATCGGTTGTTGAGGCGGCTAGGGTTGACGGCGCGGATGAAAAGGCTGTGTTTTTAGATATAGAATTTCCACTTATATCCCCGTCAATATATAGCGCGGTGGGCAGTGGAATTTCGCTCAACTTTAAGTTGATGGTAGCGGCGGAAGTTTTATCGCAAACGGCAAATTCAATAGGATATTTGCTAAACACTTCTAAAGTATATTTTGAAATTGCAGAGATGTTGGCGTTAGTTTTAACTGCGGTGATTTTTGGAATTATAGTGGAAAGCGTTTTTAATAAACTTTCAAAATCTGCAAGTGAAAAACAATAAAAAGCGTAGCATAAAGGGAGTGTCCCATAGGGATTTTTTAGAGCATTATAAAAGACTAACGAAAATTTTCGTTAGCCTTTTCCATTTTGCTTTGCAAAACACACGACTTAACTTGTTAAGTATAGTGTGCTACACTTTTGAAAATCTTCCCACAAAGATTAACAATTCGATAAATTGGAATTTGTCGTTATAAATCGATATTGATTTCGTATTGATTATCAATGAGTATGTAATTCGCATTATGCTTTTGTGCAAGGGAAAGAACTTCAGCATTATCTGCCAATATACTCTGCATTGTACACCATTCATCATCCACACGATTTTCAATGGCATTTGCATAATTCTTTATGTCAGCAAAGTGGTTTTTGATATATTTCTCACTAATTACAAGGCAGAAATATTTGATGTTTTCAAGATACTCAGAGTCAAAGTCCTTTTGCCAATCGAACGGAATATAGCAACCTTCAATAATTAAGTTCTGCTTGTTTTCAATAGCAGTTTTTATCATTTCACAAACAATTGGCCACAAGTATTCGGTTAATTCATTATCATCCATAGGGGTAAGTTCTGTGTTGCCACTACGAATTAATCCCATTTTAAGATGGTCGATTGAGAAATATGGGTATTTATATTTTTCGAGCAACCTTTGAGCAAGTACGGTT
>JAFVOV010000042.1 GCA_017505675.1 Clostridia bacterium | reverse complement strand
TGTTCCATAACTACAGTTTTTGTTCCTTTTATGGTATATTTAAAATACTTAAACTGTTTTTATTTATTTGCAGATAAAGTAGTGTTGGCATCAAATATAAATTCATACTTTTCATTTTTATTAACTTTATCTTTTTTTGCTATATCAATACCCAAAACGTTTTGTTCTGCATCTGTTAATTCCATATTTATAACGAAATCATCTATGTCAATTTTCGGTATTATAGTAAGTTTCAACACGTTATAACTCGGATTATCATCAGATAACGAGTAATCACTAGTACTAATCCCCGTAGTATAAGAAGTACTTGTTCCCTTATTGTTATCACTATCATTTTTGAGATTATCAAAAAAGCACCCTGAAAGAGACAATGCTATTAAAATTAAAAAACATATAAATATTTTGCAGTTTTTCATAATTTCACCTTTAGTCTTATTTGGACTATATTGTATCAAAATTTTTTAGTCTTGTCAAGACTATTTGAATAATAATATTCCTTTTAAGACTATAATTTTTATATGGTATGCTTAATTAGTGAAAAAATTAAAGATTTAAGAATTGAAAACAAAATTACCCAAAAAGAACTTGCAGATTTATGCAACGTTAAGCAGTCGTGCGTAAGCAAATGGGAGCGTGGTGCAACCCTTCCAGATGCTGTAATGATAGTTAAATTGACTGAAATTTTTAAGGTCAGCGCAGATTACTTATTAGGAATAAAAGAATATTAAAAAAGTGATTACGGTTTCGTAATCACTTTTTCTATTAAAACATACTGTCAACGAAATCTTGAGCATCAAAATCTTCAATATCTTCAAGTTTTTCGCCCGTTCCAACGTAGCATACAGGAACTTCCAACTCGTAAGAAAGCGAAACTATAAACCCGCCTTTAGCAGTACCGTCAAGTTTGGTTAAAATTATTCCGTCAATACCTATTGCTTCGTTAAACACTTCAACTTGGTTATAAGCGTTCTGCCCCGTTGTAGCGTCTAAAGCAATTAACTTATAATAATTTGCGTCTGGGAATTCACGCTTAACCACCCTATCCATCTTTTTTAATTCTTCCATAAGGTTGCTTTTTACGTGAAGTCTGCCAGCGGTATCAATAATCAAAACGTCAGTATTTTTTGCTTTTGCAGAGCCTATAGCATCAAACACCACGGCGGACGCGTCAGCGCCTTCAGAGTGTTTAATTATTCTAACCTTTGCCCTATCAGCCCAAACGGAAAGTTGGTCTGATGCAGCCGCGCGGAAAGTATCTGCCGCAGCAATGGTAACGCTCTTTTTTTCTTTAACGAACTTATTTGCAAGTTTACCTATAGTGGTGGTTTTGCCTACGCCGTTTACCCCCACAACCATTATGACCGCAGGTGATTTAACTTCAAGTTTTTCCGCATAGTCAAGCGTTTCAAAAAGTTCTTTTTTCAATAAAGATATAACGTATTCTTTATCTTTACACTTTTCTTTTATAGCAGTATCGCGGATTTCGTCAACTATTTCCATAGTTGTTTTAACGGATACGTCTGCGGAAATCAAAATATCTTCAAGTTCTTCGTAAAATTCTTCACCAAGTTTGTTTTTTGCAAAAAGTTCGGTAAGTTTTTTTGATATTCCGTCACGCGTTTTTGTTAAAACGGCTTTTAATTTACTGAATAATCCCATAAAATAAGTCCTTTAATTACGCTAATGTTTGGTCGCCTGTAATTTCAGCAACGTCAGAAAGTTTAACTGAAACCATTTTTGAAACGCCTTTTTCTTGCATAGTAACACCGAAAAGCGCGTCTGCAAGTTCCATAGTCGGTTTTCTGTGCGTTATAACAATAAACTGCGTTTCTTGGCTAAATTTCTTTAAGTACCTTGCAAACCTATCAACGTTGGCTTCGTCTAGCGCCGCTTCAATTTCGTCAAGCACGCAGAACGGCATAGGACGGAGTTTTAATATTGAGAACAGTATTGCAATCGCGGTAAGCGCCTTTTCGCCACCGGATAAAAGTGAAAGTTTTTGTAGTTTCTTTCCCGGCGGTTCAGCAACGATTTCTACGCCTGCTTCAAGTTTATCTTCTACCGTAGAATAATCCATTTGAAGCATTGCTCTACCACCGCCGAAAAGTTCTTTGAATATTCTTTGGAAGTTTTCGTTTATTGTTGTAAAGCCTGCGTCGAATTGAGTAAGCATTTCGCCCTTGATTTTATCAATGGCTTCTTTTAAGTCTTGTTCTGCTTTTTCCAAGTCTTCTTTTTGGGTTATCATTTCGTCATAACGTTCTTTAAGCGCTTTGCAATCGTCAATAGCGGTAGCGTTAATAGCGCCGAGCGAAGAACGTTTCTTTCTAATTCTGTTAATTTCAGACTCGCCGTGAGCAGCGTCATAATCTTCCGCGCGCACTTTAACGGCAGTTTCGTAAGTTTCTTGATAATCTTCCCAAATGCTTTGTTGCAAATACTCTAAATCGGAATCTATTTTCGCTAAAGCGATTTCTTCAGCGTGTTTCTTTTCTGAAAGTTCGGTTAAAGCGTTAGTTAAATATTGTTTCTTTTCGTCGTTTTTATTAAGCCTTTCCCTTAAATCAGTTTTATAAGATTCAATATTTTCAATTTTATCGCGTATGCCGTTAATATAATCTTGTTCTTCTTTACTTAAAGCAACTTTTTCTTGGTCTAACCTTAACTGCTCGATAATTGCAGCCGCGCCTTCGTTACTTTCAACTAAATTTTCATTAGTTTTTTCCGTTTCGGAAATAATGTTTTTAAGGCGTTCGTTTTCAGAAACGAAAGAAGAAATTTTGCCTTTAAGTTCCGTAATTTGAACTTGAATTGCCGTGCCTTCTTCAGCAAGAGTGTCGCGCTCTTTTTTAAGCCCGTCGTGTTCCGCCTGTTGTTTATCAGCGTTTTGGGTGGCGCTTTGCCTATCCGCTTCAAGTTTTTTACCGCCACTTTTTACAGTTTCAAAATCGGCGTCAAGTTTAATAATTCTTGCCTTAACGTCTTCAATCAAATCGGTTGCGCTCTCTATCTCACGCCCAACTTCAATAAGCGCGCGTTCTGCAACCGCTTGCTTTTCACGCTCAACTAGAATTTGTTGGCGTTTACCATTATAAAGGTCATTGAGCAATGAAAGTTCGTCAAGCGCCTTATCGCGTTTAACTTCAAGTTCGGACTTGTGTTCTTTAACCTTATCCATCTCCGCGCGTTTTTTGTCAAGTTCAAGCGCGTTATCTTCAATCTTTCTGTCGCTTGAAAGAATACCTACGGTATCAGTTCTTCTTGAACCACCAGTCATTGCGCCTTGAGTTGTAAACACGTCACCATCTAAAGTAACCATCTTAAATGCGAAACGGTATTTATCGGCAATGCGCGTTGCGTTTTGCAAAGTGTCTACTATTAAAGTATTCCCCAAAAGGTTAGAAATAACGCTTTCAAATTGAACGTCGTAAGTGACTAATTTATTTGCAACGCCAAGCGCGCCCGGTTCTTTAAGAGCCGCGGTAACCGAAGGCGACTGCTCTCTTGGTTTAACGCTAGTTATAGGTAAGAAAGTAATTCTACCTAACTTATTTACTTTTAAGTATTCGATTAAATATTTAGCGTCGTCAGGGTTAGCCGTAACAACGTTTTGCGCCACAGCGGCAAGCGCCGTTTCAAGAGCAATATCATATTTTTTATCACTCTTTATTATTTCTGCTACTACCCCTTTTATTCTGCGCTTTAATTCACCGTTGTTTTTAGCCTTATTTAAAAGATTTTTAACGGACGGAGCGTAGCCGTCGTAATTATCTTTCAACGCTTTATAGAAATTATCTTTAGCAACCAAAGTGGTAACAGCGGAGTTCAAAGTGTAAATGGTGTTGTCTGCTTTTGCGACTTCTTCATTACAGTTTCTTACTTCGTTTTCTTTTTCATCAATTTGGTTTTTAAGGTCGTAAACGGCGCGGTCAAGTTCGTCAATATTTTTATCCGCGCGTTCTTTTTCATTAAACAACCCTTCACGCTTAACCGAAAGTTCGTCAAGTTTAGCGGTAAGTTCGTTAAGTTTATCACTCAAATTATTTTTCTCTATAGACATAGTTCCGGTATTTAATTTAATATCGGAAAGCGATTCAATAGATTCTATAATCTTTTTTCTGTTCGCGTCTGCAAGTTCTTCACCGAGCGCAATTTTTTCAGTAACTAAAAGCAAACGCTTTGAAAGTTCTTCCGCTTTAGACTGTAAACTTTTCAACACGCCTTCTGCGTTATTAAGTTCCTTCGTGTTGAGCGAAAAAGAAGTTTTACAATCTTCAATTAAAGATTTATTGTTTTCAATTTCCTTTTCCGCACGTTCTATTTGGCTTAAAAGATAAGAAATTTTTTGTTCGTAAAGTTGTTTCGCGCCAGAAGATTTTTCCATACCGACGCGCTTTTCTAAAAGTTCGTCGTTAAGGTCTTTTAAGCGCTTATCCGCTTCGCTAATATCCGAAAAGATTTTATCGTATTCCGCTTGAGCAGCGGCAAATTCACTACTTCTTAAAGCGCTTTGTTCGTCAATACCTTTAATGCGGGTGTTAATTTTATTTTTAGCAGTTTCAACGCCGTCAACTTTAGCAATATAAGTGTTTAATTCGTGGAATTTAAGTTCTTCTGAAAGCGCGTTAAACTCTTTTGCCTTTTCCGCTTGGCGCTCTAACGGACCTAATTGATTTTCAATTTCCGTTAAAATATCAATATATCTAACCAAGTTTTCGTGAGTACGCTCTAACTTTCTTTCCGACTCGTTTTTTCTAGTCTTAAATTTAGCAATACCCGTGGCTTCTTCAAAAATCATACGGCGGTCTTCAGGTTTAGCAGACATAATTTCTTCAACTTTACCTTGCCCGATAATAGTATAACCTTCTTTACCGATACCGCATTCGTGTAAAAGTTCCACGATATCGCGTAGCCTTGCAGGTTGCTTATTTATGTAATATTCACTTTCACCGCTTCTAAAAAGTTTACGGGTTATTATAACTTCATTATAGTCGATACTGAACATTCTGCTTGAGTTATCGAAAAATAGCGAAACTTCGCAGTAAGAAAGAGATTTTCTACCCTGCGTTCCGCTAAAAATAACGTCTTGCATGCTTGAACCACGTAGCGATTTTGCAGACTGCTCACCAAGCACCCAACGGATAGCGTCTGCAACGTTACTTTTACCGCAACCGTTAGGCCCAACGATACAAGTTATACCGTCGCCAAACTTGATTTCCGCTTTATCCGCGAAAGATTTAAATCCGTAAAGTTCCACTTTTTCAAAGTTCACTTAATTCTACCACCCTGTTTCATTATTTTGGCAAGCGCGCTTTCTGCAGCCGCTGCTTCAGCCGCCTTTTTACTGCCCGCTTCGCCTTCCGCAATACGCGTTCCGTTAAGAAGCGCTGCAACGCGGAATTCCGGCAGATGGTCGGGGCCTTTTTTCCATAAAGTTTCGTACCCGACGCTACCTAATTTATTTTTTTGCACGTATTCTTGCAAGCGACTTTTTGAGTCGCTTTTTTTAACCGCGCCACGCTTTTTTGCATTTTCTTCTTTTTTCTCAAATTCCGCTATAAGCGTGTTTTTTATAAACTTTTTAGCAGCGGTTATTCCGCCGTCAAGATATATCCCGGCAACTAACGCTTCGTATATGCTTGAAAAAAGTTTTTCATCTCTATTTAAGGACTTTTCTAACCCGTGCCCAAGTAGCACGAAATCCATAAGCCCCATAATTTTAACCATTTTTAAAAGAGGTTCTTTACTGACGATTTCCGCTCTTTTTTTGGTTAATTTACCTTCGTCACCGTAAGAGTTCTTAAAAAGATATTCGGTCACTACGAATTCCATTATTGAATCCCCGAAAAACTCTAACAGTTCGTTATCTTCTTCGCCGTGTTCGTACGCATAAGACGTGTGAGTAAAACACTTTCTTAAAAGCATTTTATCTTTAAAACTATACCCTATCCGTTCTTCACAAGCGCCGATATCAAAAATACGCATTATGCGTTACCTTCCGTTGGAATTGCGCTTTCAAGTTTAGCGGTAATCTGCGCGGAAATATCAAATTTAGAATATTTTGCCGCCTGAAGAACGGCAGCCTTAAACGCTTCGCGCTTTGACGAGCCGTGCGCTTTAATAACAGGCTTATTTACGCCCAAGAAAAGCGCGCCACCGTGATTATTATAATCAAGTTTAGAAGAAAGTTCTTTAAATGTCTTTTTAAGGAACATTCCGCCAATTTTACCAGATAAAGAAGAATAAATGCCTTGCTTCATAAGTTTAAGCAAGGTTTTAATACCGCCTTCTATCGCTTTAACGGCAACGTTTCCGCTAAAACCATCCGCAACGATAACGTCATAATCACCCGATAAAATCTCACGCGCTTCAACGTTACCGACGAAGTTTATGCCTTTAAGGCTTTTAAGTATCGGGAAGGCTTCGTGATTGAGCATATTCCCCTTTTCATCTTCCGTGCCGTTTGAAAGTAACGCAACTTTCGGCTCTTTAACGCCAAGCGCTTCAGCATATACAGCGCCCATAACGGCAAACTGCACTAAATTGATGCACTTGCAGTCAGCGTTTGCGCCAGAGTCTAATAAAACGACTTGTTTTCCGTTTATAGCGGTTGGCATAATCGGGCAAAGCGCGGGGCGATTAACACCTTTTATTCTACCGAGTTTAAGGGTTGCGCCAACTAACACCGCGCCCGTTGAACCAGCGGAAACGAAAGCGCCGGCTTCCGGGTTTTCTTTAAGTTCTTTAAACGCTACGCAAATGGAACTATCTGGTTTTCTTCTAACGGCAACCGTTGGTTCTTCTTCGCAAGTAATAACGTCAGGTGCATCGATTATTGCAACCCTATCCTTATC
>JAFVOV010000041.1 GCA_017505675.1 Clostridia bacterium | reverse complement strand
CTTTACGCCAGCGTTATACGCCCCGTTATCATTATTATCCGTCCAAGTAACTTCAATAAGCCTGCCTTCTTCAGCCTGCTTTAAGTTTGGGCAGTCGCTTCTGTGTACGGTAACACCGTTTCCGCGAGATATAAAACCAACTATATCGTCACCGGGAACGGGATTACAACACCCTGCAAAATGAACAAGTAGCCCCGCCATACCTTTAACTTTAACACCGCTGACGTTGGTTTTATTGCTCTTAAAATATTTTGCAACTTCTTGTTGTGGTTGACTTTTTCTATAATAATCAAGCAGTTTTACTATTACTTGATTTACCGAAACCGCGCCGTAACCGATAGACGAAAACATTTCGTCTTGCCCGTTAAAAGACATTCTTGCCGCAAGATGCGCAAAAGATTCTTCAGTTAAAAGTTCAGTTAAATTATACCCCCTACGCTTTGCTTCAGCGTCAAGCATAATTTTACCCATCTTGCTGTTTTCTTCTTTCATTTCGCGCTTAAAGAACTGTTTAATCTTTACGCGCGCAGACGGGCTTTTAACTATCTTTAACCAGTCCCAAGAAGGTCCTTTAGAATTTTGTGAAGTTATAATCTCAACAACGTCACCAACCTTTAAAGGCGTGTTTAACGGCACTATTTTAGAGTTTACTTTAGCCCCCACACACTTATTACCTACAGCCGAGTGGATATTATACGCAAAATCTAACGGCGTTGCATCTTTAGGCAAACTGATAACGTCACCTTTAGGCGTGAATACTAAAACTTCAGAACTATATATATCACCTTTTAAGGAATTTAAAAATTCTTTACTATCTTTTAACCCACCTTGCCATTCCATAACTTCGCGTATCCAAGTAAGGCGGGTATCAAGGTCGTCTGCAACTTGTTTTTTCTCTTTATATTTCCAGTGCGCTGCGATACCGTATTCAGCAGCGTGATTCATTTCATAAGTACGGATTTGAATTTCAAACACTTTACCAAAGTTGGTAACAACCGTAGTATGAAGCGAGCGGTACATATTAGGCTTTGGCGTTGCAATGTAATCTTTAATACGACCCGGAACAGGTTTCCATTTATGGTGAATTTTACCGAAAACTTCGTAACATTCATCAATAGTATTTACTATTATACGAATAGCAACCAAATCATAAATTTGGTCGAGCGTTTTACTGCGTTCACGCATTTTTCTATAAATACTATATAAATGTTTTTTTCTGCCGAAAACTTCACCCATAATATTAGAATCACCAAGCATAGTTTTAACTTCTTCAACAACGTGGTCTACAAGTTCAACGTCTGCTTTTAAGCGTTTATCAATATTAGTGGATAAATATTCGTAAAAATCAGGTTCAAGATATTTTAAACATAAATCTTCAAGTTCGCATTTAATTTGTGAAATGCCAAGCCTATGCGCAAGAGGAGCGTAAATTTCCAAAGTTTCGCGCGCCATTCTCTGTTGACGTTCCACGGATAAAAAGTTGAGCGAGCGCATATTGTGAAG